>NZ_JAMYND010000019.1:0-122082 GCF_040318885.1 Mesorhizobium sp. M0998 | reverse complement strand
CCCCCCCCCCCGCCCCCCCCCCCCCCCCCCCCCCCCTCGCGCCGCCCCGCTCCTCCCCCCGCCCCCCCCGCCTGGCCCCCCGCGCGCCGGCGGCGCCCCCCCCCCGCCCCCCCGCGGCAAGTCACGGATGTACTGGCGGTCGCGCGAGAAGCGCGCCGGAGCGAAAGACCCCGACAAGCCGAAGCAGCAGATTGCTGCCGGCCCGGCCAAAACGCTCCCGATCAGGCTACCAAGCATGGGAAGGCGGGATTTTGTCCCGCCTTTTTGCTGTCTGGATTTTAAACGCCGACAATTGGCGAAACCGGCGATACAGCTCCTTCTCCCCGTATAGTGACGGGGAGAAGGACGCTTTCGCCAAAGCTTTCGCCAATTGTCAACGTTGCTCAGCAAAGTCGGCGAGCTGCGCTCAACCCACCCACTCCAGCGGCACATGCCCCGGATCGGCCTCGACCCTTTTCAGCCAGGCGGCAACCGCCGGATAGGCGTCGAGCTGAAACCCGCCCGTCTCGGCCGTATGCGTATAGGCATAGAGCGCGATGTCGGCGACGCTGAGCGCATTGCCGGCAAAGAACGTGCTCCCGGCCAGGTGCTTGTCCATGACGCCGAGCGCCTTGTTGCCGCGCTCCAGCGTCAGCGCCAGCCGCTCGGGCGTTGCGTCCTTGGCTCTTTCAGGGAAGGTCAGCAGCGCCCTGCGCACGGCGATATAAGGCTCGTGGCTGTATTGCTCGAAGAACAGCCACTGATAGGCCAGCGCGCGTTCGTATCTGTCCGCTGGCAGAAACCGCGTGCCTTCGGCGAGATAGAGCAGGATGGCATTGGATTCGGCCAGCCGCCGGCCGTCGTCGAGTTCGAGCAGCGGCACCATGGCGTTCGCGTTTTTCGCGACATAGTCGGGCTTGCGCGTGTCGCCGGTGTGCGAGCTGACCTCGACATTGGTGAAAGCGATGCCGAGCTTGGCCATCAACAGGCGCGGCTTGTAGCAATTGCCGCTGTCGATCATTCCATAGAGTATCATCGGTGCTCCCCCTTGCTCGCAACCACCCCTCTCAGGGCTTGATCCAGCCTCTATCGCGGCAGCGGCGGCTTCATCCAGTGATTTGTTTTGGCGTAAGCATCAGCGCCGCTGATGCATTTCAGGATATGTCGAGATTCAAGTCAGGCCGAGCCGAGAAGAGCGGGTTCCGAGAACCGGAGCGGAGCGTACTTTTTGGGTACGTGAGCACCGGAAGCGCAGGACCCCCCGTTCGCAGGCCGGCATCACTTGAATATCGGCATATCCTAGCCGAACAAGGGGATGACGTTGCTATCCCTGCCAAGCAGCCTGTCGATCGACAGAGGCTCCTCGTCGAACAGCGTACCGGCCAGCGCCGGCCGGGCAAGGTAAAAGCCCTGCAGCAGGTCGACGCCGCCATCCAGCGCGACGCGCAGATGCGTGGCGTTCTCGACGCCTTCGACCAGCACCTTGGCGCCACGGTCGTGCAGCGTCGAAACCAGCGGCCGGAAAAACCGCTCGGCGGCGGCATGGCGGCAGAATTCTGCGAACCAGGTGCCGTCGATCTTGACGATGTCGGGCTGCACCAGCGCTACCCTTTCTTCGGTCGAATGCCCGGTGCCGAAATCGTCGATGGCGATGCGGACGCCGTCGCGCCGCATCTCGCGCGCCAGGCTGACAAGCACCTTGTCGCCGGCCGCCTGTTCGGTGATCTCGCAGACCAGCATGCCGGGATGCAGGCCGAAATCCGCCAGATGCCTGGTCATCAGCCTGATTTCGGCCAGCGCCCGTGCGGGGTCATCGTTGATCAGCGGATTGTAGTTGAAGAAGAGGTCGAGCCCGTCGACGCCGATGTTGCGGAAGTTGCGCAAATGCAGCACCCGGCACATGGTTTCGACAAACAGCCGATCCGCTGCCGGCACGCCTTCGAAGAAGATTTGCGGCGCCACCGGCCTGCCTGCACGGTGCGGCTCGATCAGTCCCTCGACCGCAACGGCGGCGAGAAACCTGCCGCGCGGCGCGAAGACCGGCTGATAGGCGCTCCTCAGCCGGAATGCGCCGTAGACGCCATATTCGATGCCGACCTCGTCGGCAAAGATCGCTTCGCCGACCTTGCGCCGCATGTCGGCCCGCCCGGTCACGATGCCACCCTGCGCCCGAAAGCCCGCATCGGTCGCCGCGAGGTCGAAACGGCCGTGGGCACTTTGTCCTTATCGGGCGACACCGCTGATGCCTGCCCGGCCTTGTCGAAGACGTGAAAGCTGGTCGGTGCAAGCTCCGGGCGTGCCAGCACGAAGCCTTGCACCATCGAGGCGCCCGACTTTTCGGCGAGCTCGAGCTGCCAGCCCGTCTCGATGCCCTCGAATACCGTACGGATGCCTTGCTCTTCGAAGCTGGTCACCATAGCGGTCAGCAAGGCGAAGCCGGCACCGGATTCCATCAGCGTCATGATCCAGTCGGCGTCGAACTTGACGATGTCTGGCCTGAGTTCCTTGATGCGATTGATGTCGGATTCGTCCGCGCCGTAATCGTCGACGGCAATGCGCAAACCATTGCCCCTGAGCGCCTCGACGAAATTGTAGAGCGTTTCCTGCGACGCCGATTTCTGTTCGGTGACCTCGCAGACGACGCGGTGCGGATCGATGTCGGCCTCGTGCAGCACCAGCCGCATTTCGCGCAGCGCCTTGTCGGCGATGCTGCGGTCGGTGAACACCGATGGATCGAAATTAATGAAGATGGAGGCGTCTCGCGGCAGGCAGGCGCCGGCGTTCAGAAGGTGCAGCGTCCGTGTCAGCGCCTCGATATGCAGGCGGTCGACCGCCGGACAGCTGTTGAAGAAACTCATCGGCGGCTGCGGCTCGCCTTCGCGGAACGGCCGGATCAGCCCCTCGAACGCGACGACGGAAAGCTTGCCCTTGTTGAAGGCGAAGATCGGCTGGAACGCGCTTTGCAGCGTATAGACCCCCCAGACACCGCTGGCGGTGCCGTCATCATGGCGGATGATATGGGCAAGCCCGATGCTGCGCGTCACGGTTCCTCGCTGTGCGAGACTGGCGGACCGGCTACGGTCCTGCCGTTCTAGCTTTTACCGATCGTTGGTGAATTTATTGTTGCCAGCATTGCGCGCTGGCTCATTCGACAATGCCTGCGCTGGGCTTGCGCTTGACCAGATGATGCGACATGAGAGGCGCCGCGGCGCTTTCGCCCGCCGGTCTTTTCTGGAGATATCTGTCATGGCCTTTCTTGCCGACGTCCTTTCCCGCGTAAAGCCTTCCGCGACCATCGCGGTGACGCAGAAGGCGCGCGAGCTGAAAAACGCCGGCCGCGACGTGATCGGGCTGGGCGCCGGCGAGCCGGACTTCGACACCCCCGACAACATCAAGCACGCCGCGATCGAGGCGATCCGCCGCGGCGAGACGAAGTATCCGCCGGTATCCGGCATTGTGCCGCTGCGCGATGCGATCGCAAAAAAATTCAAGCGCGAGAACAATCTCGACTACCGGCCGGAGCAGACCATCGTCGGCACCGGCGGCAAGCAGATCCTGTTCAACGCCTTCATGGCGACGCTGAACCCCGGCGACGAAGTGATCATCCCGCGGCCCTACTGGGTCAGTTATCCCGAAATGGTGGCGATCTGCGGCGGCACCTCGGCCTTTGCCGACACCTCCATCGACAACGGCTTCAAGCTGACGGCGGCCGTGCTGGAAAAGGCGATCACGCCGCGCACCAAATGGCTGTTGATGAACTCGCCGTCCAACCCCTCGGGCGCCGCCTATACCGAAGCGGAGCTCAAGGGCCTGGCCGACGTGCTGTTGAAGCACCCGCATGTCTGGGTGCTGACCGACGACATGTACGAGCACCTGACTTATGGCGACTTCGTCTTCAAGACCATCGCCGAGGTCGAGCCGAAGCTCTATGAGCGCACGCTGACGATGAACGGCGTGTCAAAGGCCTATGCCATGACCGGCTGGCGCATCGGCTACGCGGCAGGCCCGGTGCCGCTGATCAAGGCGATGGACATGATCCAGGGCCAGCAGACCTCCGGCGCCTGCACCATCGCCCAATGGGCGGCGGTCGAAGCGCTGAACGGCCCGCAGGATTTCATCCCGAAGAACAAGGCGATCTTCCAGGGCCGGCGCGATCTCGTCGTCTCGATGCTCAACCAGGCGCGCGGCATCACCTGCCCGTCGCCGGAGGGTGCGTTCTACGTCTATCCCTCCTGTGCCCAGCTGATCGGCAGGAGGACCAAGAACGGCAAGGTGATCGACAGCGACGAAACCTTCTGCTCCGAACTGCTCGAGGCCGAGGGCGTGGCGGTTGTTTTCGGCTCGGCCTTTGGCCTCGGCCCGAACTTCCGCATCTCCTACGCCACGTCGGAGGCTCTGCTCGAAGAGGCCTGCACGCGCATCCAGCGCTTTACCGCCGCGCTGGTCTGAGACGTTTCAGCCGCCATACTGCTCGTCGTTCACCTTCTCCAGCCAGTCGACATGCACACCCTCAAGCGCCTCCTGCATGGCGATGTGGGTCATCGCCGATTTGGGCGCGGCGCCGTGCCAGTGCTTTTCGCCGGCCGCAAAGGAGATGACGTCGCCGGCCCTGATCTCCTGCGGCGGCCCGCCCCAGCTTTGCACGAGACCGGCACCGGATGTGACATAGAGCGTCTGGCCAAGCGGATGCGTGTGCCAGTGGGTGCGGGCGCCGGGCTCGAAGCTGACCAGCGTGGCTCTGAGCCGCGCCGGCGCCTCTTTCTCGATGATCGGCGTCTGCAAAACCCGGCCAGTGAAGTATTTTTCCGGCGCAACAATCGTCGGCACGCTGCCGCAGGCAATGATCTTCATCGTCGCAAATCCTCGATTCAATCCAGTGTCTTAGACCCTACCACTTTCGTCCGATGCCGGCTGCATCTCCTGCCGGCTGCGGGCAAAACGCGGCCAGAACAGACCGGTCCGCGTGCGGTAAGCGTCGTAGGCATCGGCCAACCTTGTCCGCGAAAATTTTCGCTCTTCGTCCAAGGCCGCGATCACGTAGATCGTAACGATGCCGGCGACCGGCACCACCGCCCAGACCGACCAGGTCGCGATACCCCATCCGACCCAGAAGATGATGTAGGACGTGTAGAACGGATGCCGGACATGGAGATAAGGGCCTTCGGTCACCAGGCTGTCAGGATTGTCAGGATCGAATGCGAACCGCAGCCCCGCCTTGCGGGAGACCGAGATCGCCCACCAGAACAGCGCCGAGCTTGCCAGTTCGATGGCGAGCCCGCCGATCTTCGCCGCCAATGGCTGCCGCTCGATCCACAGCAGCGCAAGAAAGAACAGCGCCGTGCCGACCACGACGGCCGAAATGATCATCGCGCCTGGAGACATGCTCGGCGACTGGAAATGCGCGCGCATCGACCAGGCATATTGGCCGAGCGTCGCGATGCTGCTGATCGAGACGAGAAGGTCGAGTGTGGACTCCATCATCAGGCTCCGGGGGTTAGCTGTGGTGGATTCGTTCATCATACCCGGCGCAAGCCGAGAAATCATTTCTTAACCACCGTTCTAAACAACATGGTGACCTCGGCATGCGATGTTGACCTGGAGACAATCCCAAGGTCCAAACCAGATATGGCCGTTTCCCACCGCACGATCCGTACGCCGCAAGCGGATTTGCGCCTCAGCCAGTCGTCGGGACCCGGCATCCCGCTTGTCCTGATCCACGGCTCAGGCAGTTCGCGCGCCGTATTCGCCCGCCAGTTCGACAGCCCGTTGGCCGCTGCCCATCGGTTGATTGCTTTCGACCTGCCCGGCCATGGCGAATCGTCGGACGCCCGCGATCCGGCGACGGACTACACAATCGCCGGCCTTGCCCAATCGGCGGCCCAGCTCCTCGATGCCTTGGGCATCGGCCGCGCGGTCGTCTTCGGCTGGTCGCTTGGCGGGCACGTGGCAATCGAACTCGCGAGTTTTCACCGCGCCGTCGGCGGGCTGATGCTGACCGGCGCGCCGCCGGTATCGAAGGGTCCTTTCGGCATGCTGCGCGGCTTCCACGCGCATTGGGACATGCTGCTGGCGTCCAAAAAGACGTATTCCGAACGCGATGCCGAGCGCTTCGAGACGCTGTGTTTCGGCGACACCGCCGATCCGTCCTTTCGCCAAGCCATCCTGCGCACCGACGGCCGGCTGCGCGCCGCGGTGACGCGCGGCATGCTCACCGGCAAGGGTGCCGACCAGAGACAGGTGGTCGAGCAAGCCGCGTTTCCGGTCGCTATCGTCAATGGCGAGAACGATCCGTTCGTCCGGCTCGGCTATTTTGAGACGCTCGCCTACGGCTCGCTGTGGGAGCATTGCCACATCGTCTCCGGCGCCGGGCATGCGCCTTTCTGGGAGCGTGCGGACCTGTTCAATCCGTTGCTCGCGCGCTTTGCCGAGACGGTGGCGGTGCAGCGCGTGGACGCACCCCCGCTGGCGTCGCGCCTGACCGGCACCGGCTGAACCGGCCCCAACTTCAAATCCCTTCAACTTCAAATCCCTTGCCCTCCCGGCCTGCCCGTGGGACGATGCCCTTTGGGTAGGTGGCAAATTGAAAAAAGCCTCGCCCGCGACGGCCGACAGGCCGGCCGCCGCTCACAGGGAAACGCCTGAGTGGAGGTCAGCCATGGGTACTCGCGCCGGAGGACGACGCACGGGACCGAAATGCATTGCCATAGTCGGTCCCTTCGCAAGCGGTAAGACGACACTTCTCGAAGCCATACTCGCCCGTACAGGCGCCATTCCCCGCCAGAATCCCGTTTCGTCCGGAAATACCGTTTCCGATCATTCGCCCGAGGCGCGCGCTCACGGCATGAGCGTCGAGGCGACCTTCGCCACCACCGATTTCATGGGCGAGCCGTTCACCTTCGTCGATTGTCCCGGCTCGATCGAATTCTCCTTCGAAGCCGAGCCGGTGCTGGCCGCCTGCGACGTCGCCGTGGTCGTTGCCGAGGCCGACGAGAAGAAGATCCCTGCCCTGCAGCTGATCATGCGCAAGCTCGACGAGCTCGGCGTGCCGCGCATGCTGTTCCTGAACAAGGTCGACAAGGCGATAGCAGGTGTGCGCGACACGCTGAAGATGCTGCAGCCGGCAAGCTCGGTGCCATTGCTGCTGCGCCAGATCCCGCTGCGCAAGGACGGCGTCGTCATCGGCTCGATCGACCTCGCTCTGGAGCGTGCCTACATCTACCGCGAATATGCCGAGAGCGAGGTCGCCCAGATCCCGAGCGACGACAAGGCGCGCGAGCTCGAGGCGCGCTTTTCCATGCTGGAGACACTCGCCGACCATGACGACCGGCTGATGGAGCAATTGCTTGACGAGATCGAACCGCCGAAGGACGCGATCTTCGACGACCTCGCCGCAGATCTGCGCGACGGCACGGTGACGCCGGTGCTGATCGGCACCGCCGAGAAGGGCAACGGCGTGCTGCGCCTGTTGAAGGCGATCCGTCACGACGCACCCGACATCGCGGCGACGCGCCAGCGTCTCGGCGCCCCCGATGGCAATGCCACCGTGGTCCAAGTGATGAAGACCATCCACACCGCGCATGGCGGCAAGCTGTCGGTGTCGCGCATCCTGTCCGGCCAGGTCGCCGACGCCGCCGAGCTGTTCCTTCCCAGCGGCGAGACGGCAAAGGTCTCCGGCATCTACAAGATGCTCGGCAAGGACCAGGTCAAGCTGACTTCGGCCAAGGCCGGCGACACTGTGGCGCTCGGCAAGCTGGACGCCGTCAGGACCGGCCAGACGCTGAGCTCGACCAAGGGCGGCATCAAGCCGCTGGTCACGCTGGCGCCGCCGCAACCGGTCTTCGCCTTCGCGCTGCGGCCGAAAGAGCGCAAGGACGAGGTCAAGATGTCGGCGGCCATCCAGCGCCTGGCCGAGGAAGATCCCTCGCTCAACCTGCATCACAACCAGGATTCCGCCGAAACCGTGCTGTCCGGTCATGGCGAGATGCATCTGCGCGTCGTGCGCGAGCGGCTGGAAGGCAAGAACCAGATCCCGGTCGAAGGCCATGTGCCGGCCGTGCCCTATCGCGAGACGATCCGCAAAGCGACGCAGCAGCGCGGCCGCCACAAGAAACAGTCGGGCGGCCACGGCCAGTTCGGCGATGTGGTGCTGGAGATCAAACCGCTGCCGCGCGGTTCAGGCTTCCAGTTCACCGATACGATCACCGGCGGCGTCGTGCCGAAGACCTACATCCAGTCGGTCGAGACCGGCGTGCGCGATTACCTGAAATCGGGCCCGCTCGGCTTCCCGGTCGTCGATGTTGCCGTCAACCTTTCCGACGGCTCCTACCATGCGGTCGATTCCTCCGACATGGCCTTCCAGATGGCGGCGAAGCTGGCGATGAAGGAAGGCATGGCCGCGTGCTCGCCGGTGCTGCTGGAGCCGGTGATGAAGGTCGAGATCGTCACGCCGTCGGATGCGACGTCGAAGATCATCGCTCTGATCCCGCAGCGGCGCGGCCAGATCCTCGGCTACGACGCGCGGCCCGACTGGCCGGGATGGGACGTGGTCGAGGCGACCATGCCGCAGGCTGAGATCGGCGACCTCATCATCGAGCTGCGCTCGGCCACTGCGGGTGTCGCCAGCTACCGGGCCGTCTTCGACCACATGGCCGAACTCACCGGCCGGTTGGCCGACGAAGCGCTGAACGCCAACGGCAAGGCCGCCTGAGCTGCCCTTGCGGCCCAACAGGAAACGGCGCCCGGATCCCCCGGGCGCCGTTTCTTGCGGACCGTCTTCGTGGGAGGCGAAACGGCAGGTCCGCCGCATGCTTGCCGCCGGTGTTTTGGCGGAGGAAGGTTCGGACGCGGTAGCTGCCTGAGCCCGGGTCGTCCGAGTGATGCCCCCATCCCCCGGACGAGCCACACCGCGTCCTATGCTCTGCTTAATCGATTTGGCGCGCCCGCGGCATGTTACCCGAGGTTACATGTCACTGTTACGCGACCGTTCCGGCCGATTTTCTGGCGATGTGTTGGTTTCGGGCAACAAAAAAGCCGGATCAATGAAGACCCGGCTGAGTTTGATTGGAAGTGCCTGTTAAGGCTAACCTCCAGAGGGGAACACTCGAGAGCGCTAATGGGAGGAGAACGCGCTCAGGAGATGATCTATATATGTGCTCTTCATGCCCAAGAAACAAGCATCTATTTTGCAACACTCACATGCAAAAAGGCGCCGGCTGTGGTCTAATCCGTCCCGAAGCGCAATAGGACCAGTTGAATCGCTGAAATACAGCCTGCGGCAAGGCAAAAATCGATCCGCGGCCGCGAATCAGCAGCGATTCCTGCTCGGAAAGTCGAAAAACGCAGGATGACGTGGAATCGTGCAGCACGCGTTTGTTTTTTCGGCAGGCAGACCTTGCTGGTGCATGCCGCCCAAAAGCCCGCCATCGAGCTTGACCTGAGGTGCGGCGGCTTGGGTTACGTGCCGGACAAGACCTGAAGCGCGTTGCAGGAGACCGTTCAAGGCCGCGCCCGTAAGGAGAGCTATATGCGAGCCACTTCGGCGATCGCCGGCAGCGTCATCTTTCTTGCTGTAGCGCCCGGCGTGGTCGCCGGACTGTTGCCTTGGCTGCTGACCGATCGCTATCGCCTGCCCTGGTCGAGACTGCCCGGTTTCGTTCCTGTGGGCTGGCTGCTGGTTGTCGCCGGCACAGCCATACTGCTGCACGCCTTTGCCCGGTTTGCCCTGGAGGGTCGGGGTACGCCCGCCCCGGTCGCGCCGACCGAGAGGCTGGTCGTCGGCGGCATCTACCGCCATGTCCGCAATCCGATGTACGTCGCCGTGCTGTCGATCGTCCTCGGCCAGGCACTGCTGTTTTCGAGCTGGACGGTCGCCGCCTATCTAGTCATCGCCGCGGCCGCCATGATCTCCTTCGTGAGACTATACGAGGAACCGACGCTTGCCCGCCGCTACGGTGACGAATACGAGGCCTACCGCCGTGCCGTACCAGGCTGGCTGCCCCGCCTGACACCTTGGCGCGGCTGAAGCAGGCTCCAGCGCTGCGTCACCACGGCAGCGGGCCGTCCTCGTTCGAGAACGTGCCCGTCGGACCGTTCGCGTCGAGAAGCGCGAGGCGCACGGGCTCCCGCGCGGCCTGTTCGACTGTGCGCGGACCTTCGAAGTTGTTGAGCTCCGTCGCGGTGTAGCCCGGGCACGCAGCGTTGACCTTGATGCCGGTCTCCTCGAGCTCGATGGCGAAGGCGAGCGTCATCGCGTTGACGGCCGTCTTCGACGGGTTGTAGACGGCGCCAAACGACGTGCGGTACGGAAAGGCCGGATCCGCGTTCAATGTCAGCGAGCCGGCGCCGCTCGATACGTTGACGATACGCGCCGCCGGCGCCTCACGAAGGAGCCGCAGCATCGCTTGCGTGACGGCGACGATGCCAAACACGTTCGTCTCGAATACCGCGCGTACGTCGTCGAGGGAGGCAATGCTCGGGCGGCCCGAATTGATGATCTCCTCAAGCGGCCTGCCCGGCTTTCCCGCATGGGAGATGCCGGCATTGTTCACCAGCACGTCGAGGCGGCCGAGTTCGATGCGGATGCGCTCTGCCGCGGCGGCGATCGACGCCTGATCGGTGACGTCGAGCTGCAGGGCGTGGGCATCCTCTCCGATGCTATTTGCGGCTGCCTCGGCATGCTCGAGCCTGCGCGATCCTACGAGCACGGTAAGGCCGTTCGCCGCGAGGTCCTTGGCGATCTGAAGACCGATGCCCTTGTTGGCCCCGGTGACCAGGGCGACGGGTTTGTCCTGCATGGTAATCTCCTTTTGTGCACCGATGTGTGGCCAACACCGCTTTGCCGTGCTAGATACAAGTCAAACGGAACCACGTTCCACATATATCCGGAACAAGGTTCCGTTTGCAAGAGGTAATTTGATGGGCGAAAAAACGCCGAACGGCAAAACGGATCAAGGCGATGGTCTGGAACCCCGCGACCGCGCGGATCGCCACGTGCGCGCCGACGCACGGCGCAACATCGACGCGTTGCTCCGGGCGGCCATGGCGGTGTTCGCGACCTCCGGCGTGGAGGCTCCGGTGCGAGAGATCGCGGAAAAGGCTGGCGTCGGCGTCGGCACCGTCTACCGCCATTTTCCACAGCGCTCGGACTTGATCGTGGCCGTCTTCCGCAACGAGGTCGACGCCTGTGCTGACGCCGCGCCGATCCTGGCCAGAAAGCATGAGCCCGGTGAAGCGCTGGCCCTGTGGATGCAGCGCTATGTGGATTTCATCACGGCAAAACGCGGCCTCGCGGCAGCCTTGTACTCAGGCAATCCGGCATTCGACACTTTGCCTGCCTATTTCAACCAACGGCTCCGGCCCGCGCTTCAAACATTGCTGGAGGCGGCGGCGGCGGCCGGCGAGGTGCGCGCCGATATCGAGCCGGGCGACCTGTTGGGGGCGGCCGCCAGCCTTGCCATGCCGGCACATGGCGGCGGCCCTGCCCAGGCGCGGCGCATGGTTGCCCTGCTGGTCGACGGTTTGCGCTACGGCGCCAGCACGCTGGCGGATACGCGTTCCTAAAGCGCGTTGCGTTCGACCGAGCTGATGCGACGTGCTTTAGGTTCTTGTTTGATGCATGTCGTTATCGCAAAACCGCTGCGCACTTTTGCGCGACATGCATTAAATCAGAACGACCAGCTGCGCGCCTTGGCGATGATGAAATCGCGGAAGACATGCAGCTTCGCCTGGTTCTTCATCGCGTCGGGATAGGCGAAATAGGTATCGAAGGACGGCACTTCGGTCTCGGGCAGCAACTGCACCAGCCCGGAATCCTTGCTGACCACGTAATCCGGCAGCATGGCGATGCCGGCGCCGCCCTGCACCGCCCGCTTGATCGACAATATGTCGTTGATCTGCAGCGTCGGCACCCTTTGCCCGCCTTCGAAATCGCCGACCGTCTCCAGCCAGTTCAGTTCCGACAGATGCGCCGGCACCGGCACGCCGAAGGTGACGATGCGATGGGTTTTCAGCTCGGCGATCGAATTCGGCTTGCCGTATTTGTTTACATAGGATGGCGCCGCGTAGAGATGGAAATGCACGGTGAACAGGCGGCGCTGGATGAGGTCCGGCTGCTGCGGCTGGCGCAGCCGGATGGCGCAGTCGGCCTGGCGCATCGTGAGATCGAGCTCCTCATTGGCCAGGATGAGCTGCAGGCTGACCTCGGGATAGAGCTCGATGAATTCCTGCACGCGCTCGGTCAGCCAGCCGGCGCCGAGGCCGACCGTGGTCGTCACCCTGAGCACGCCGGAGGGCCGGTCCTTGGTTTCGGTCAGTCGCGACTTGATGGTTTCGAGCTTCATCAGCACGTCGTGCGCCGTGCGGAACAGCATCTCGCCCTGCTCGGTCAGCACCAGGCCGCGGGCATGGCGATTGAACAGCGGCACGCCGACGTCATGCTCGAGCGCGCTGACCTGCCGCGAGATCGCCGACTGCGACAAATGCAGTGTTTCCGCGGCATGGGTGAACGACCCCGCTTCCGCCGCGGCGTGAAACACGCGTAGCTTGTCCCAATCCAACGCCATGATTTCCCCTCGTCCTGTTTTCTGGCGTCCGCCTGTTTTCGGCGTCTGAATGAAAAATCAGGCTTTTGCGCGGCTTTTCTCAGCCGCTTATCGAACAATCACTCCGCCGCTTCGCGGTGAACCTCGATCCCCGCCAGATATTTTTCCGCCTCGAGCGCGGCCATGCAGCCGAGCCCGGCCGCCGTCACCGCCTGGCGGTAGATGTCGTCGGTCACGTCGCCGGCGGCGAACACGCCCGGCATGTCGGTGCGGGTCGAATCCGGCGCCGTCCACAGATAGCCGTTCGGCTTCTGCTTCAGCTTGCCGGCAAACAGCTCGACCGCCGGCGCGTGGCCGATCGCCACGAACACGCCGTCGACCACCAGATGCATCTCCTGCCCGGTCACCACGTTGCGCAGCTTCAGCCCTTCGACCGACGGCGGCAGCGGCGCCTTGCCGGGCCTGCCGGTGATCTCGTCGACCACCGTGTCCCAGATGATGCGGACATTGTCTTTCCGCAGCAGCCGCTCGCGCAGGATGCGCTCGGCGCGGAAATCGCTGCGCCTGTGGATGACGGTGACGCTCTTGGCCAGGTTGGAGAGATAGAGCGCTTCCTCCACCGCCGAATTGCCGCCGCCGATCACCGCGACATCCTTGCCGCGATAGAAGAAGCCGTCGCAGGTGGCGCAGGCCGAAACGCCAAATCCCATGAAGGTGTGTTCGCTCGGGATGCCCAGCCATTTGGCCTGCGCGCCGGTGGCGATGATCAGCGCGTCGGCGGTATAGATCGCGCCGGAATCGCCCTTGGCGCGGAACGGCCGCACGTTGAGGTCGACCTCGGTGATGATGTCGTTGACGATGTCGGTGCCGACATGCTCGGCCTGCCTGAGCATCTCGCTCATCAGCCATGGACCCTGGATCGGTTCGGCGAAGCCCGGATAGTTTTCGACATCGGTGGTGATCATCAGTTGCCCGCCCTGCTGCAGGCCGGCGACCAGCATCGGCTTGAGCATGGCGCGGGCGGCATAGATCGCCGCCGTATAGCCGGCGGGGCCGGAGCCGATGATGAGAACAGGCGCGTGCTTGGTGATCATGAAAAACCTCTGCGGGGAGCAGCCATGGATTGTGGCATGAACTCTCGTCGATTGTTGCGCGTAATGTAAGTGTTGCCTGCGACGCCAGCAAGGCAAGTTGCCGTTCGTCCCCGGAAAGCTTCGGCGCCGGCGACAGCGACAAGCAACCCGCAGCAAGATGATGCGAAAATCCTCGATCCAGCGGATGGAATAGACAGCAAAGTCGTTTAATTACAAAGTCGCGAAAGATTCTTTCGCGTCACCACGGAAGCCACCATGCCGATCAAGGCCGATCTCGATGCCATCGACTGGAAGATCCTGCGCGAGCTTCAGCAGGACGGACGCATGACCAATGTCGAACTGTCGGGCCGCGTCGGCATTTCGGCGCCGCCGTGCCTGCGCCGCGTCAGGCGGCTGGAAGAGGCCGGCATCATTCGCGGCTACCGCGCTTTGCTCAACGCTCCGGCGCTCGGCCTCGACGTCGTCGCCTTCTGTCTGATCGGCCTGCATCACCAGGCCGACGCCGAACTCAAGACCTTCGCCGAGCGCACTCGTGGCTGGCCGATCGTGCGCGACGCCTGGATGGTGTCGGGCGAGTCCGATTTCCTGCTGCATTGCGTGGCGAGCGATCTCGGCACCTTCCAGACCTTCGTCATCGAGGAACTGGCCTCGGCCCCCAATGTCGACACGGTGCGAACCGCGCTGACCATCCGCCGGGTCAAGGATGAAGGGCTGGTGGCGTTTTCGGCTTAAGAAAGCAGGCAACGCGGCTGCGAAACAAAAAACCGGAAACAAAAAACCCGCCTCGGCGGGCGGGATCGTCGGTGGAAATCATCACCATACCCAAATTAATAGCATAGCTGCCGGCACAAAGCAAGAACAAAATTGCCTTCAGCGTTGAAGATTGGCTTCATTCCAGCTTGGGTTCCTCGCCCCACGAAAGTGAGGAGAGGTGTCTCGGCGAAGCCGAGACGGCGAGGGGAACCGCGCCCTACGAAGCGCCCTCTCCGGCCGCTTCGCGGCCACCTCTCCCCCGCTTCGCGGAGGGCGAGGAACCCAGGTCCTGAGAGTTCGAGGATCACCCTGCGTCGCAGAGGCGCGTTTCGACCATTTCGCACAAATGGTGGTAGAGGCACAAATGCCCCTGCTGGATGATCGGCGTCGAGGTCGAGGGTACGTTGAGCAGGATGTCGGAGAGCGGCTTCAGCTTGCCGCCGGTGTCGCCGGTCAGGCTGATCACCGTCATGCCCATCATGCGCGCCTGTTGGGCGGCGGCGAGGATGCTTGGCGAATTGCCGCTGGTCGAGATGGCGAGCAGCACGGCGCCCGCCGAACCATGCGCCTCGACCTGGCGCGCAAACACCGTGTCGAAGCCGTAATCATTGCCCCAGGCGGTCAGCACCGCCGCGTTGGCCGGCAGCGCGATGACGTTATAGGCCTTGCGCTCCCTGAGGAAGCGGCCGACCAGCTCGCCGGCGATATGGATGGCGTCGCTGGCCGAACCCCCATTGCCTGCTATCAGCAGCGCCTTGCCCTGCGAAAGCGCGGCGACGACGGCGCTGACCGCCCGCTCCATCTCGCTGGTCAGGTCGCGCTCGACCATCGCCGAAATCGCGGCCGCCGAGCGCGCCAGGTAATCGTTCAGTTCGGACATGAAACCCTCAGTTCCCGGCGCGCAATCTGCCGATGGTGCCGGTCGTGCTCTTGCCGGCGACGAGGTCGACCAGCACGACGCGCCCGCCGGCCTTCTGCACGACATCGGCGCCAACCACCTGATCGACCGTATAGTCGGCGCCCTTGACCAGTATGTCGGGGCTCAGCGCCTCGATCAGCGAAAGCGGCGTATCCTCCTCGAAGATGACGACGGCGTCGACCGAGGCAAGTGCTGCCAGCACGCAGGCCCGGTCATGCTGGTCGTTGACCGGGCGCCCCGGCCCTTTCAGCCGGCGCACCGAGGCATCGCTGTTGAGGCCGAGCACCAGCCGGTCGCACTGGCTGCGCGCCGCATGCAGCAGGCTGACATGGCCGGCATGCAGGATATCGAAACAGCCATTGGTGAAGCCGACGCTCAAGCCCTCGTCTTTCCAGCCCGCCACCAGCCGCGCGGCGGCGGCGGCATCGAGGATCGCATCCAAGTGGGCGACCGGACCATGCGAGGCAAACAGCGCACCGGTGAGTTCCTCGATCGTCAGCCGCGCCGTGCCGCGCTTGCCGACGACAACACCGCCGGCGGCGTTGGCGATCGATCCGGCCATGACACGATCAGCCCCTGCTGCAAGAGCCAGCGCGAAGGTCGCGATTACCGTGTCGCCGGCGCCCGAAACGTCGAACACTTCGCGCGCCTGCGTGGCGATATGGCGGGCATCGTCCGCACCGATGACGCTCATGCCCTTTTCGCTGCGCGTCGCGACGACGAAATCGAAACCGTGCGCCGAAATCAGCTGGCGCGCCGCCGCCTCGATTTCGTCGTCGGCAAACACTGCGCGGCCGACCGCCTCGCCGAGTTCCTTGCGGTTGGGCGTGATTGCCGTCGCGCCGGCATAACGCGCATAGTCGCGGCCCTTCGGGTCGACCAGCACCGGCTTGCCCGCTTCCCGGCAGATCGAGATTAGCTCGCCGGCGACGCCGTCGAGCAGCACGCCCTTGCCATAGTCGGACAGAATGACGATGTCGGCGCGTGCCAGCGCTTCGCGAAAATGCCCGACCAATGTCGCGCGCTCGGCATCGCCCAGCGGCTTGATTTCCTCTTCGTCAAAACGCAGCACCTGCTGGTTGAGCGCGCTGAATCGGCTTTTGGACGACGTCATGCGATCGGCATCCTGCGCCAGCCCGCCGGTGTCGACGCGAAATTCGCCGAGCATGCGCATGAGGTTCTTGCCGGCCTCGTCAGCGCCGATCACCGAGACCGGTATGACGGCAGCGCCGAGCGAAACGATGTTGGCGACGACATTGCCGGCGCCGCCCATCGCCAGCGTTTCGCCGCGCCCGTGCAGCACCGGGATCGGCGCTTCCGGCGAAATGCGCTCGATCACGCCATTGACGAAACGGTCGAGGATGAAATCGCCGACCACCAGCACGGTGGCGCCGCCGAAGCGCGAAATGGCGCGGTGAAGGGGTTCGGGAGAGGGCAGCTTGATCATGTCAACGCGTGGGAGAGCCGATTTTCAGTGACGGGGGATTCGATTGGCAGGGCCGGCCGTTCATGGCGATGCCGATATACCGCAATTTCAGCCGACGCAACGGCAGGCCTTCGACCGATCGCGGCGGCGCGATAATGCGTCAGCTTTTCTGCAACGCGACATGCACGCCCAGTCCGACAAGCACCGCACCGCCGGCGCGCCGCATCAGGCGCTGCGCGCGGCTCGACTGCCGCAGCCTGGCGATCACCGCGCCGGCCAGCACCACGCAAACAATGTCGGCCGACGAGAACATCAAATTGACGATTGTTCCAAGCACGACGAACTGCAGCCAGACCGGAAACGCTGCCGAGGCATCGATGAATTGCGGCAGGAACGCCATGAAGAAAATCGCCGTTTTTGGGTTGAGCACCTCGACGGCAACGCTCTCGAAAAAGGCGCGGCGGGCGGATTTCGGCTGAATTCCCGGCAAGACAACGTCGCCTTGCGCCTTGGCGCGAAACAGCGAAACACCGAGCCAGACCAGATACAGCGCACCGACCAGCTTGACCGCCATGTAAAGCACCGGCACGGCATGGAAAAGCACCGACAGGCCGACAGCGGCGGCGAAGACATGAACGTAGCCGCCAAGATGGATGCCGAGCGCCGCCATCAGGCCGGACCAGCGGCCGCGCGCCATGGTTTGCGCGGCGGCATAGAGCATGGCGGGGCCGGGGATATAGGCGAAGATCGCCGTGGTGGCGAAAAAGGCGACAAGCAGTTCGGTTGACGGCATTACCTTGCTCCTGTCGCCGGTCGGCCGGCAGGCCGACTGAAACGTGACGTTTGCGGCGCCACTATGGCGCTCATCCGCCGCCCCGCCACCTGCTTTGTCGACAGCCCGGCCCGCCTCCCCTATAAGGCCAGAATCCCACAAGGGCTACAACCGGCACAAGGTACCAGAGGCTTTCATGATCATCGTCACGGGCGGCGCCGGCATGATCGGTTCCAACATCGTCGCCGCGCTCAACGCCGAGGGTTTCAGCGACATCCTCGTCGTCGACGACCTCACCGACGGCCACAAGATCTCCAACCTCGCCGATCTCGAGATCGCAGACTACCTCGACAAGGACGATTTCCTGGCGCGGATGGAGGCCGGTGACCTCGGCCGCATCGAGGCGGTCTTCCACCAGGGCGCCTGCTCGACCACCACCGAATGGAACGGCAAGTTCATGATGGAGGTCAACTACGCCTATTCGAAGCGCCTGCTGCACGCCTGCCTGGCCCTGCGCTTGCCCTTCCTCTATGCCTCGTCCGCTTCGGTCTATGGCAGCGGCGCCGAGTTCCGCGAGGAGCCGCAATGCGAACGGCCGCTCAACGTCTATGCCTATTCGAAAAAACTGTTCGACGACTATGTCCGCCGCACCGTTTTCGATACCGATCACTCGCCGGTCGCGGGCCTGCGTTATTTCAACGTCTATGGACCGCGCGAGGCGCATAAGGGCGCCATGGCCTCTGTCGCCTTCCATCTGTTCAACCAGGTCGAGCAAGGCCAGAACCCGAAACTGTTCGGCGCCTATGGTGGTTTCGGGCCCGGCGAGCAGAGCCGCGACTTCATCCATGTCGGCGATGTCGCCGACGTCAATCTGTGGCTGTGGAAACGCGGCTCGAGCGGCATCTTCAACTGCGGCACCGGCAAGGCCCAGCCGTTCCGCGCCATTGCCGAAACGGTGATCGATACGCTCGGCCAAGGCCAGATCGAATTCATCGAGTTTCCCGACCACCTCAAGGGCAGCTACCAGAGCTTTACGCAAGCTGATATGTCCCGCTTGCGCGCAGCCGGTTACAATGGCCAGTTCCGCACAGTGGAAACCGGCGTCAGAGACTATGTCGAATGGCTGAAAGCCCAACGATCCTCGTGATCGGCCCACGCTGGGTGGGCGACATGGTGATGGCGCAGTGCCTGTTCCAGGCGCTGAGGGAGCTTCATCCGGATGCCGCCATCGACGTGCTGGCGCCGGCCTGGGCAGCACCCCTGGTCAAGCGCATGCCCGAAATCCGCCAGCAGATCGACCTGCCACTGAATTCCGGCGCGTTCGAATTCCGCGTCCGAAGGCGCTTCGGCCGCCTGTTGCGCGGCCGCTACGACATGGCCTTTGTCCTGCCGGGAAGCTGGAAATCGGCGCTGATCCCGTTCTTTGCCGGCATTCCGCGCCGCGTCGGCCATCTCAAGGAAATGCGCTATGGGCTGCTGACCGACATCGTGCCCTTGCCCGATCGCCTGAAACGGCGCACCGCGCAGGCCTATTTCAGCCTTGCCCGGGGTGGCGCCTTCCAGGCGCCGAAGCTCGCCGTCGATCAAGCCAGCCAGGCGGCACTGCTCAGCCGTTTCGGGCTGACGGGGGGGAAATTCGTGGCACTCATGCCCGGCGCCGAATTCGGCCCGGCCAAGCGCTGGCCGAGCGAACACTATGCCGGCCTTGCCCGTGAGATGATGGCGAAAGGGTTTGGCGTGGCACTGTTCGGGTCGAAGAACGACGCTGGGGTGACGGCGGAAATCGCCGCGCTGGCTCCGGGCGCCGTCGATCTTGCCGGCCAGACGCGGCTCGAGGATGCCATCGACCTGATCGCGGCGGCGAGGCTCGCCGTCTCCAACGACAGCGGGCTGATGCATGTCGCCGCCGCCGTCGGCACGCCGGTAGTCGCCGTCTACGGCTCGACCTCGCCGCAGAACACGCCGCCGCTCGCCGATCGCCGCGAACTGGTCTGGCTCGGCCTGTCCTGTTCGCCCTGTCACAAAAAAATCTGCCCGCTCGGTCATCTCAACTGCCTGAAGACGCTGGAGGTCGAACGCGTCGTGGCGGCGGCGGAGCGGCTGCTGCCGGCCGCCGCATGAAAGTGCTGATCATCAAGACATCGTCCATGGGCGACGTCATCCACACCTTCCCGGCGATCGAGGACGCGCGCCACGCTCAGCCGGATATCTCCTTCGACTGGTGTGTCGAAGAGGCATTTGCCGGGATTGTGGCGCTGCATCCAGCCATCCAAACCATCCACAGCGTGGCGATCCGGCGCTGGCGCAGGAAGCTGCTCGAGCCCGGCACATGGCGGGAAGTGATCGGCTTGCGCCGCGCCTTGCGCGATTGCCGCTACGACCTCGTTCTCGATGCGCAAGGCTTGCTGAAATCGGCGCTGGTGGCGCGGCTGGCGGCGGCGCCGATCGCCGGTTTCGATCGGTCGAGCGCTCGGGAGCCGTCGGCGACCTTGTTCTACGACCACCGATATCCCGTGCCGCGCGGCCTGCATGCCATCGAGCGCACGAGGCGCCTGTTCGGGCTGGCGCTCGGCTACGAGCCGGATTTTTCCCGGCTTGACTCCGGCATCGCGCCGCCGGCCGGAAGATCCATTCTTGTCGGTGAAAAGACCGCCTTCCTGCTGCATGGCACCAGCCGCGACGACAAGAAATGGCCGGTCGCGGACTGGATCGAAACCGCCCGTCTGCTGGTGGACAAGGGAATAACGCCGGTCACCACTTGGTCGAACGACCGGGAAAAGGCGGTTGCCGAAGCGATCGCCGGCGCCGTTTCGCAAACCGTGGTGTTTCCCAGATCGCCGCTTGCCGAGATCGCCGCCGTCATCGGCGGCTCGGCGCTGGTCATCGGCGCCGACACCGGCCTGACCCATCTCGCCAGCGCTTTCGGCCTGCCGACGGTGGCGATATTCCTCGCTACCGAGCCTGGCCTGACCGGCCCGCGTGGGCCATTCTCATCGACGCTGCTGGCCAGGCCCGATCACAGCGTCACCCCGCCGGAGGTGATGGCGGAAGCCGAGAGGCTTGTGGAGCGCCAGACGCTTGGTCAGGCCGGTGACCGCTGATTTGCTCAATCAATTCAATCGGAAAGGTCAGCGCTGCCCCTTCCCTTCTCCCCTTGTGGGAGAAGGTGGATCGGCGCGAAGCGCCGAGACGGATGAGGGGTGTTGGACGGAGTGCGGAGGGAGCCAAGCTGGAACACCCCTCATCCGACCTCGCTTCGCGAGGCCACCTTCTCCCACAGGGGGAGAAGGCAGAGCAGCGCCAATCCCCTAGATAAATTGCACCTGGACGATCTCGTAGCCCCTGGCGCCGCCCGGTGCGTTGACCTCGATGGCGTCGCCGACTTCCTTGCCGATCAGGGCGCGGGCGATCGGCGACGAAATCGAGATGCGGCCGGATTTCACGTCCGCTTCCTGGTCGCCGACGATCTGGTAGGTCTTTTTCTCCTCGGTATCCTCGTCGACCAGCACCACGGTGGCGCCGAACTTGACCTTGTCGCCGCTGAGTTTGGTGACGTCGATCACCTCGGCCCGCGCGATCAGGTCCTCGAGTTCGTTGACCCGGCCCTCATTGAGGCTCTGTGCCTCTTTTGCCGCGTGATATTCGGCATTTTCGGAGAGGTCGCCATGCGAGCGCGCTTCGGAAATCGCCTCGATGATACGCGGCCGCTCCTGTTGCTGGCGCCAGCGCAGTTCTTCCTTCAATGACGCGAACCCCTCGCCTGTCATCGGGACCTTGTTCATAATGCCTGACCTTTCCTGCCGCCGCCCCCGCAATCGGGAGCGACCTTGTCGATGGTAAAAAAAGAAAACGGTCCGGCAGCCTCGCTAACGGAACCGTCTCACCACAATCTTGCAAGATATAGCAATCTTCGCGGGTTTTTCACGTCCAAAAAGTCGGATTCTGAAAAATCATCCACCGATTGCGCGACTGACCTAACGTCAAGGAGCGCATCACGTGTACCGTGATGCCAAATTCCAGTTCGGAGCAGCATATGAGCACAGCAAAAAACCGGCTGCGATCGCTCGCAGCCGGTTATGAGCAGCGTTCCGGAAGGCGGATCAGCTCCTCATGAAGTGATCGATCTGCTCCGACAGCATGCCGTATTCGCGAGACCCCTTGCCCGTGCGCTTCTCGATCTCGCGGAGCTGTTCCTGGGCGCCGGCAAGATCGCCGATCTGCAGGTGCGCCTCGCCGAGATATTCGCGCACCAGCGTGTAATTCGGGTCGATGCGCAGCGCTTCCTCGTAATAGCCGAGGCCGACGGTGACGCGGCCGGAATGGCGGTGCGAATAGCCGAGATAGTTGAGGATGCGCGGATCCTGCTTGTTGGCGGCGAGGCTGAGCACGGCGATCGCCTCGTCATAGCGTCCATCCATCGCCAGCGCGCGGCCGGCATCATAGATGCTGTCGTCATCCAGCATGCCTTGCTTCGGCGAGACACATTTCTTCTGCTTCTTGTCCCAGACCTGCCCCTTCTTGCACTGGCTCTGGCCGCCGCCGCCATTGCCGCCGCCGCCACCACCACCTCCCCCGCCTTCACCAGCCGAAAACGCCGGAGCCGCAATCAGCGGCAGGGCGGCAATGGCCATGGCGTAAATCAGCAATCGTCTGCGCATTACACTCTCCTTTGAACCTGACAATGCAACACTAACGCCGGGCCAACGCCGTTTCGTCCCCGGAAAATGCCATCCTATCTCAAAACCGCGATCTCCCCCAGCAAGGCCATCTTATCCCGGGAAGAGAGGGCATCGGAAATCATGCTCACGATCAACGCCGCCGCGCAAGATAACGTGACGAGCGCTGCAAATCCGCTATCATCGACCGACCGAGCACGAAGCAGGGAGACGGCCGGTGCAGCAACGCGTTGAACGAGACTGGGAGCTTTCGATCGGTCCCGACACCGTGCGCCTGTTCATCCTGAAGGCGAAGGCGCTCAGCGCCGCCGTCAACGAAGACTATGCCGACGGCGCCGAGCACGAGGTAGAGCTCGACGGCAACGCGCACGACAACCACCATCATGACGGCCTTGCCGAGGAAAGCTCCGAAGATCTCACCGAAGAAGAACTGCGCGAGCTTATCGACGATCTCAATGTCGACGAAGCGGCCGAACTGATTGCGTTGGCCTGGGTCGGCCGCGGCGACTATGACGCGACGGAATGGACGGACGCGCTGTCCGCCGCCCGCGAGCGCGCCAACAAGCGCACGGCAAAATATCTGCTCGGCATGCCGCTGCTGGCGGACTGGCTCGAGGAAGGCCTGGAAGCGATCGGCGCGTGACGGCGCGGTTACCGATTGTGATCGCCTCGAACCTTCGTCCAAGGCAACTTCCCTGCATTCTGGCCGTTGCGAGCTGATGGCGGCGTTTGGTTTTTCCGGATTGTGCAGACTGATGCTCGCCGTTGCGGCGGCGTCGCTGCTGGCGGGACCTGCATTAGCCAAGGCGCCCGAACTACCGCAAACCGCACCGGTTCCCCAGCTCAACCGGGAAGCCACCTCGCCATCCCCAACCGAGATCCCGGTCCCCGAACCACGCCCCGCTCCGGAGGCTGAGCGGCCCAAAGACGGTCAGCCTCAAAACGATCAGCCCCAAAATGGCCAGTCCAAGACCGAGCAGCCGGAGCCGCCGGCGATCGCGCCGCAGCCGCCTGAAAAGCCGGCGCAGGCCGAGCCGCCGGCAAACCCATCGGTCGCGCCACCAAACCCCGCCGAGGCAGACGAGAAGGCGGAGCAAAAAATCCTTCCAGATCCTCGATCGGTCGCCATTGCCGGGAAAGAAATGCCGCCGGAGGAGTTGGCCTGCCGCAGGCGGCTGAAGTCGATGGGCGTCGATTTCGAGGAGCGCAAGCCCGAGCATGATACGGCGGTCGGTTGCTCGATCCCCTACCCGATCGTGCTGAAGACGCTCGGCAAATCCATCGCCATCGGCCCGGACCCAGAGCTCAATTGCCAGATGGCGGAAGCGGCCGCCCGCTTTGCTGCTTCGGTCATCCAGCCTGCCGCAAAGGCCGAGTTCGGCATGGATGTCAAATCGATCGGCCAGGCCTCCGCCTTCGTCTGCCGGCCGCGCCACGCCGGCGGCAAACTGTCGGAGCACGCCTTCGGCAACGCGCTCGACATCGCCAGCTTCACGCTTTCGGACGGGAAGGAGATCGATGTCGGCCCGGCGCCGCCGGAAAAGGACGCGAAATTCCTGGACACAGTGCGCAAGGCGGCCTGCGGGCCGTTCAAGACCGTGCTTGGTCCCGGCAGCGATGCCGATCATTCGCTGCATCTCCATTTCGATCTCGAGCCGCGCCGCAATGGCGGCACGTTTTGCCAATGACGCCGGCCGCCGGTACTGGGCGCCGCAATTTGGCCGCAGGCGTGAACGGCGCCGCTGATTTTTCCTTTACTCTTCAGGTTTAGAGTCTGTGCCATCTGGGGACAGGAACCCTTCCGATGGCCGGGCTATTTCGCGCTGCGCTTGCCGCTGCGCGGCACACAGAATGCGCGCGCAGGGCCGGAAGGCTTGCCGCCCTGCTTGCCGTGGCGGCGGTCTCAGCCTGCAATACCGGCAGCGTGCTGTCGCTGCAGCCGGCCGTCGATGTCGGCAGCCAGACCGCTGCCGTCCCGCCCAATTCGGACCCGCAATATTCCGACCCGCAATATTCCGGCGCGCAAGATTCCGGGCCGCAATATTCGGGTATGCAGCGCCTCGTCCCGTCCAACCCCTATATGACCGCCGCCTATCCGCGCCTGGACAACCCGATGTCGCCGGCCGAACAGATGCCGGCCACCGAGATCGATTGCCGCAAGGAACTGAAACGCCTCGGCGTCGTCTACACCGATGTTGCGCCGATCCATGAAGGCCAGTGCGGCATCGATTATCCTGTCAAGGTGTCGGCCATCGGCAGCGTCGAGATGAAGCCGGCCGCGACGCTGACCTGCGACATGGCCGCCAGCTTTGCCGGCTGGACCAGGAACGAACTCGTGCCGTCGGCCCGCTGGCGCTATTTTTCAGGCGTCAAGACCATCCACCAGGGCTCGAGCTATTCCTGCCGCAGGATTGCCGGCGAAGGTGTTTTGTCGGAACACGGCAAGGGCAATGCGCTCGACGTGATGAGCATCGAGCTTAACAATGGCGACGACATCGACGTCCGCAAGCCCGGCCTGTTCGCCTTCCGCACGCGCGGCTTCCTCAACAATGTGCGCGCCGACGGCTGCCAGTATTTCACCACCGTGCTCGGCCCCGGCTATAATTACGACCACCGCAACCATTTCCATTTCGACATCAAGAACCGCAAGAACGGCTATCGCGCCTGCCGCTGATTGCAGCCCCTGCCCAAGACTTGCTGCGCCGGTTAAGATGGTGCGCAGACGCTTGGGTGGTGCCTCTTGAGCCAACGGAGCCTTCGACGACGTGCAACGACCTGGCTGGTGGCATGCTGTGCCGCCTATCTTTCGCTCGCCTATTTCGCCGCGCCTGAGTTCTGGACGTTACGGGACCGCAATTTTCGCAATCAGCAATTCGAGATGGTGACGCACACGCCGCAAGGCATTCCGGGCGATCCGATCAATGTCGGCCTTGTCGGCACCAAGAAGGAGGTTGTCCATGCTTTTGCCGTCGCCGGCTGGGATACGGCAGACGCCATCACGCTGAAGACCGCGATCGAGATCGGCGAAAGCGTGCTGTTCAACCGCCCCTATCCCGACGCGCCGGTCAGCCGGCTTTTGTTCGAAGGCCGCGCCCAGGACCTAGCCTTCGAAAAGCCGGTCGGCGACAGCGCCGACCGCCGCCACCACGTCCGCTTCTGGCAGACCCAGGCGACCGGAGACGACGGCCGGCCGCTCTGGCTCGGCTCGGCAAGCTTCGACCGGGGCGTCGGCCTCAGCCATGACACCGGCGCGATCACCCATCATATCGGCCCCGACGTCGACGCCGAGCGCGACGGGCTGATGCACGACCTCTCCGCCGCCCGCATGCTGGTCTCGACCAGCGAGATACCAGGCGTCGGCGCCACGAAGACCGGGCGCAACGGCGAAGGCGATCCCTATTTCACCGACGGCAAGGCCATCATCGGGGTCCTGCTGCAACTGCCGTAGGCGCGCAATCGGCCTTCCCGTCTGACAGCCATTTCGTCCCGACGGGTTCAGGGCACGGTGATCACGATCTTGCCGAACGGTCCTGTCTCCAGACGCTCAAATGCCTGCGGCACCTCGTCGAAGCCAAACACCTTGTCGATCACCGGCTTGATGGCAAGCGTCTCGATCGCCTGGTTCATTCGCTCGAAAGCGCGGCGGTGGCCGATCGATATGCCTTGTACGACGATCCGATTGCGCAGGAACGGAATGATCGGGAAACTGAGCTCCATGCTGCCGAGAAGGCCGATGAGCGACAGCCTGCCGTCGGCGCCCAGCGCATTGAGCGAGCGCCGCGCATTGTCGCCGCCAACCATTTCCAGCACATGGCTGACGCCGGCCCCGTTTGTCAGTTCGCGCGCCGCCTCGTCCCATGCCGGCTGGCTGCGATAATTGATCCTCTTCCAGGCGCCGAGCGCCTTCGCCCGCTCGAGCTTCTCGTCGCTGCTCGAGGTGATGATGGTGCGCAGGCCGAAGGCGGCGGCAAATTGCAGCGCAAACAGCGACACGCCGCCGGTGCCCTGGATGAGAACGGTTTCGCCCGGGATCGGCTTGGCCTCCTCGACCAGCGCGAACCACGCCGTCAGCGCCGCAATCGGCAGCGTCGATGCCTCGACGTCGCTGAGCTGCGGCGGCGCCGCCACGGCGGCATCCTCATGAAAAAGCACATGCTCGGACAGCATGCCGGGCAGTGACGAACCAAGCGTATGCTTGTGCAGCACCGGCGGGGCGTCGCCGTCCGGCCAGTCGGCGATCACCTGGCCGAGCACGCGCTGCCCGATGCCGAAGCGGCTGACTTCGCTGCCGGTGGCGACTACTTCGCCTACCGCGTCCGATGTCGGCACGAACGGAAAGCTGAGGTCCGGTATCAGCACGCCATCGACGATCATCCTGTCCTTGTAATTCAGCGATACCGCTGTGACTCGTACCAGAAGATCATGCGGCCCGGGTTGGGGCAGCTTTCCATCAGCCGGCCTCAACCTGGACAGGCCGAAACCGTTCATCTGCCAGGATCTGTTTTCGGTGCTCATTTGGTTCGCGCTCCGTGGTTGATGATTGCGCGAGACATTTACGCCGTTTCACTATGGAGAAAAGTGCTTCCATGTGGCATGTTCTGCAACAGATTAAGGAGCAAAACTCTACAATAGGAGCGCTTCATTGGAATCAGCCAATTTGCAAGGCATCGTCGCATTCGTTCACGCGGTGGAGGCCGGCAGCTTCACCGGCGCCGGCGCGCGGCTGCATGTCACGAAATCGGCGATCGGCAAGTCGATCGCGCAGCTGGAACAGCGATTAGGCGTTCGCCTGCTCAACCGCACCACCCGCAGCCTCAGCCCGACCAGCGAGGGCCTGAGCTATTACGAAGCCTGCGTCAGGGCATTGGCCGAGATCGATGCCGCCCAGTCGCTGCTCGCTTCCCGCAAGCAGGTGCCTTCCGGCCGGCTTCGTGTCGACCTGCCTCTGGCCTTCGGCCGCCGGTGCGTCGCCCCAGTGCTGTTCGAGATTTCCAAAAGATATCCGGATCTGACGATGGAAATCTCCTTCAACGACCGGCGCGTCGACTTGATCGAGGAAGGCATCGACCTGACGGTGCGTATGGGCGACCTCGACGACAGCTTGTCGCTCGCCGCGCGCCGCATCTATGCCCAGCGTTCGGGCGTCTGCGCCGCCCCCGCCTATCTCGACGCCCATGGCAGGCCGCAATCGATCGAGGACCTGGCCAGGCACAGCCTCATCGGCTACGGCCGCGACGGCACGGTCCATCCCTGGACCGTCAGGCATGCCGACGGCCGTCTCGAAAAATTCGCGCCCAAGGCGCGGCTGGTGCTCGGTCACGGCGAACCGATGCTCGATGCGGTACTGGCCGGCTGCGGCATCGTCTATCTGCCGACATGGCTGACGGCCGACAGCATCAGGCGCGGCGAGCTCGAAATGGTTCTGTCGGACTGTCTTGTCGAAAACACCGTGGTGCATGCCATCTGGCCGGTAACACGCAATCTCGCGCCAAAGGTGCGCGTCGTCGTCGACGCCCTGATCGAGCATTTTGCCGCGCCGTCCTGGGATGCGGCAGGAGTGCCGCCTGATTGCCCGGCTCGCTAAATTTAAAAAGCGCGACCGTCCTATTTTCGAAAACAGCGCGGCAATGCTATGGACCCGGCATGCTTTATGCTGAAATTGCCATCGTGGTCGTCCTCATCTGCATTAACGGCCTTCTGTCGATGTCCGAGCTCGCCATCGTCTCGTCGCGGCCGGCGCGCCTCAAGACGATGATCGACCGCAACGTCAAGGGCGCCGGCCGGGCCCTGGCGCTCGGCGCCAATCCGGGAAAATTCCTGTCCTCGGTGCAGATCGGCATCACTTTGGTCGGCGTCTTGTCCGGTGCCTTTTCCGGCGCCACGCTCGGCGAGCGGCTGGCCACCTCCCTGGCGTCCGCCGGCATCCGCGAAAGCCTCGCCGATCCGCTCGGCGTCGGCATCGTCGTCGCCCTCATCACCTATGGCTCGCTGATCATCGGCGAACTGGTGCCCAAGCAGATCGCATTGCGCGACCCCGAACGGGTAGCCGTCAGGGTCGCCCCGGCAATGACCATCCTCGCCAGCGTCTCGGCGCCGCTGGTCTTCCTGCTCGATTTTTCCGGCCGCGCCCTCCTGTGGCTGCTTGGCCAGCGCGGTCAGAGCGAGGATAAGGTTACCGACGAGGAGATCAAGATGCTGGTCGCCGAAGCCGAGCACCACGGCACCATCGAATCCGACGAACGGCGGATGATCGCCGGCGTCATGCGGCTCGGCGACCGTGCCGTGCGCGCGGTGATGACGCCGCGCACCGAGGTCGACTGGATCAATCTGCAATCCGACGAGGCGGCCATCAGGAAGCTGCTGATGGACACCCAGCATTCGCGCCTGCCGGCCGGCGACGGCGGCGTCGACGCCATGATCGGCGTCGTCCAGACCCGCGACGTGCTGGCCGCAATGCTCGGCGGCCGCGCTCTCGACCCGCGCCGGCACGTGCGCGCCGCGCCAATCGTGCATGACCAGGCCGACGCGCTGGACGTGCTTGCGACGCTGAAAGAATCCGACGTGCCGATGGCGCTGGTGCATGACGAATACGGCCATTTCGAAGGCATCGTCACCCCGGCCGACATACTGGAAGCGATCACCGGCGTCTTCCGTTCCGATCTCGATGCCGGCGAAGAGGAAAACGCCGTCAAGCGCGAGGACGGCTCATGGCTGCTCGCCGGCTACATGCAGGCCGACGAGATGGCGGAGGTCCTCGGCATCGACCTGCCTGAGAACCGCGATTACGAAACCGTCGCCGGCTATGTGCTGTCGCATTTGCACCATCTGCCGGCGACCGGCGAATGCGTCGACGCGCAAGGCTGGCGCTTCGAGGTCGTCGACCTCGACGGCCGCCGCATCGACAAGCTCATCGCCACCCGCCTGCCCGGCGGCCACCGCGAGGTCGTGCGGTAACGATCGACGCGACTTATGGGCTATATGCTCGCGGCGACACCGCTCGCACAGTCAAAGTTGATTGGGAATACCGCCTATGGTCGACCACCTTTTCGCCGACCCGTATCTCGCTGCCGTCTACGATGCCTGGCACCCGAGATCTGCGCGCGACGACTATGATTTCTACCTGCCCCGCATTCTAACAGCAGACGCGGTGCTTGATGTCGGATGTGGAACGGGCACCCTCCTTCACGAGGCACGCCTGGCCGGACATTCAGGGCGGCTCTGCGGCATCGACCCAGCACCCGTCGTGTTGAATCGCGCACGAACGCGCGCGGATATCGAATGGGTTCTCGGCGATCTCCAATCGGCCGGCTGGACAGCCGAATTTGATCTCATTGTGATGACGGGGCACGCATTCCAGGCCCTTGTCAGCGACGAAGACCTGAGGGATTTCATGGCGGCTGTCCGACACGCCCTTGTCCCAGGCGGATGCTTCGCGTTCGAAACGCGGAACCCTTCGGTGCGGGCGTGGGAGCACTGGACACCCGAAAATGCGGTCGTCGTTGAGCTGCCTGACGGGTCGCTGGTGCAGATCACAACAGAGGTGATCGTGCCGTTCGATGGACAGACGGTGACATTCACCCACAGGTTCGGCGGAAAGCATCCGAGCCTTCCGCAAGTTAGTCGCAGCACCTTGCGATTCCTCGAGACGGACGCCTTATCGAGCCTGCTGGGGAACGCGGGGCTACGGATCGAACAGCAATTCGGCGACTTTGACGGCAGCCCACTTGGCCCTTCGAGCCCAGAGATCATCACGTTCGCGGCCAGATGAAAAGGAGCATCCGCTCTCCAGCCCTGCAAGCAACGACAACTCGCGGCCCCATTGCGGACGTGGAGCCGTATTTTGCGGCGGCTGCGACGCAGAAATGAGACTGCCGACCGTCAGCCAGGTCAAGCTTGGCAATCGCAGGACTCAGCGATCAATCGATTGCCTCGATGCCTTGTGCCCTCAGCCGTTCGAGATGGTCCATCATCCAGAGTGCCGGTTAGATAGACCCAGGCTGCCTGCTTTCGCGCGCCGTAGTTGGAGCTGTAACCGGCTTCGATCAGGTCTCCCGGTTTAAGATCGGCCCGCGTGCCGTGGTAGAATTGGCGCGGCTGGTCGGAGGCTGTCATCGGCTCGCTACTCATCCTCGTCGTCCCAGGCATCATGGTGTCGTGGCGCGCACTATTTCATGCACGCCATCGAATCAAGCCTCCGGCCGCGCGGTTATCGGCCGTCCGCGCTTAGCGCTGCCGACACCCATTTCGGCCATACCGCCCGATGCGCGCTAGCGGTCGGCTGCCGGCGCGGTTATTATCGGCGCCTGCACCGTCGCTAAGGTGGAAAGATGGATCTGCAAGCCTTCAGGGAATCGATTGCGAAACCACAGCCGCCAGCCGGCTTGAGCCCTGCCCTGCAGGCGCTGTGGTGGGATGCAAAGGGCGATTGGGCTAAGGCGCACGAGTGCGCGCAGCAGCGCGACGATACGGCGGGCATGCACGTGCATGCCTATCTCCACCGCAAGGAAGGCGACCAATCGAATGCGGAATATTGGTATCGCCGCAGCAACGCGGCGCCGTCGACCTTGACGCTTGACGAGGAATGGCAAGAGTTGGCAGGTACACTTTTGCAGCAAAGCTGACGCTTGCTCAGTCATCGTAAAATAGCCGGTCTTGCATCCACTCGCCGCGGTTTCAGCTGGCGCCCTGTGGCTTGTCCCTGTCGTTCCATTCCGCATTGCGCGCCCGCGCCTCTTCGGCGATCAGCTTGAACTCCCGCATCTTCGCAGCTTCGATGGCGAATGCGCGGCTTGGCAGGACGCCAGGGTCCTCCTGACTGTTCTGAAACTGAAAACGGGCCTCCAGTTCGGCCCATATTCGCTCGGGTGCCGTATCCTTGCTGGCAAGCAGCGCAACAACCAGCGCCAGAGTCTCGCGCTGGGCGTTCAGCCGCCCTTCGATCTCTTCATTCGGCAATTCGGACATGCGGGTCGCTTCCAGTTTCTGGCTCAACGGCAAAATCGCACCCTTGTTCCGGAACTCGGGGCTGGCGCGGTCCGGCTGGGCAGCAGATGCTCGCAATCGCAATCGAGATGACCTCTCCTCCTCGATTCTGTTGACTCGGGCCGATGGCACTTCTCGCGCCGCTTGCGTCCAGCTTCTTCGAACGCGGCAATGCGAACAAATCTTGAGAGCCTGAAGCGAATTGTCGAGACTGCTCGTCCAGCAGATTGATCCCAAGGGTCGCCGTTTAACCTCATTCCAGCAGACTTCCGGATTCCACCCCGTAGCCGGCACCTGCGGTTAACTGCCCGCGACGATCAAAGCCTGTCATCGAGAACGGCCATAGGCTGCTGCGAGCACCGGAACAGCTGAGAAGCCTTGGCGTTGTTGGCATCTGGGATCTCGAGCGGACGCTATGAAACCTTCTGATTTTTAAGCCGTTATCGCCGGATGCCCGAGGCTAAATTTAAGCTGAAATCGGTTGACGGCGCCCGAACGCGCGATTCCGAGAAGTCGCGCCGCGAGAAACAATCGACTGTCGAAGTCGCGTCAGAGGTCGTCGGCCAGCCCGCGCCGCCGCCGGACGTCACCGAACCCGATCCTGAGCTGACACCTGAAGAGGCCGAGCGGGCGCGCAAGAGATACCTGCTTAAGCGCTTCTGGATCAGCGCGCGCGGTTACTGGGGCGGCAGCGGCGACAGGGTCGCCTGGCCGTTGACGATCGGGCTGCTGGTCCTGATCATCGCCAATGTCGGCTTCCAGTATGGGATCAATGTCTGGAACCGCGCAATTTTCGACGCCATTGAGCAACGCAATGCCCACACCGTATATTGGCTGAGCGCCGTATTCCTGCCACTCGTGCTCGGAAGCGCCAGCCTTGTGGTGGCACAGGTCTTCTTTCGCATGAGGATACAGCGCCGCTGGCGGTCCTGGCTCACCACCGCGGTCATCGCGCGCTGGCTCGCAAGCGGCCGCTACTATCAGCTTAACCTCGTCGGCGGCGATCATAGCAACCCCGAAGCCCGCATCGCCGAGGATTTGCGGATTGCCACCGAATCGCCCGTCGATTTCATCGCCGGTGTCATCGTCGCATTTCTGTCGGCCTCGACCTTCATCGTGGTGCTGTGGACGATCGGCGGCGCCCTGACCCTGACGATTGCAGGTTCGACCGTCACCATTCCCGGCTTCCTGGTCATCACCGCAGTGCTCTATTCCGCGATCACGTCCACTTCGATGGCGGTCATTGGCCGTCATTTCGTCCACCTCTCCGAGGAAAAAAATCAGGCGGAAGCCGAGTTCCGCTACACGCTGACGCGCGTGCGGGAAAACGGCGAGAGCATCGCATTGCTCGGCGGCGAGGAGGAGGAGCGCAGCGGCATGGACAAGACATTTGCCCATGTGCTCAGGCAATGGGCGCTCCTTGCAGGCCAGCACATGCGCACGGCGCTGGTGTCTCAGGGGTCGAGCCTGTTTGCGCCTGTCGTGCCGGTCTTGCTTTGCGCTCCAAAGTTCCTCGAAGGCAGCATGACACTTGGACAGGTCATGCAGGCTGCCTCGGCCTTTGCCATCGTGCAGGGCGCGTTCGGATGGCTGGTCGACAACTATCCCCGTCTCGCCGATTGGAACGCCTGTGCTCGACGCATCGCTTCGCTGATGATGTCGCTCGACGGGCTCGAGCGGGCGGAACAGAGCAACACGCTGGGACGCATAAAGCGCGGCGAGACCGGCGGCAATGCGATGCTCAGCCTGAACAATCTCTCCGTGTCGCTCGACGACGGCACCGCCGTGGTCAAGGAAACCGAGGTCGTGATCGAACCAGGCGAGCGGGTGCTCGTCGCCGGCGAATCCGGCTCGGGCAAGAGTACGCTGGTGCGGGCCGTCGCGGGTCTGTGGCCATGGGGTAGCGGCAGCGTCAACATCCGCGCCGACAGACGGTTGTTCATGTTGCCGCAACGGCCCTACATCCCGACCGGGACGCTTCGCCGCGCTGTCGCCTATCCAGGCGCCGCCGACAACTGGACGCTGGATAAGATCAAGGCTGCCCTCGACAAGGTGGGGCTCGACTACCTCAACGACCGGATCGAGGAGGACGCGCCATGGGACCAGACCTTGTCGGGTGGCGAAAAGCAGCGCCTCGCCTTTGCGCGTCTTCTGCTGCACCGCCCCGATATCATCGTGCTGGACGAGGCAACGTCGGCACTCGATGAGAAGAGCCAGGACAAGATGATGGAGATGATTATTCGCGAATTGCCGAAGGTCACCATCATAAGCGTAGCGCACCGCGCCGAGCTGGAGGCCTTCCACAGCCGCAAGATCACATTGGAGCGGCACAAGGGCGGCGCAAAACTTGTCAGCGATATCGAACTCGTCCCGCGCAAGGACAGACGGAACTTGCTCATGCGCCTTCTGAGGCAACGGCGCGCCAACGGAAAGCCAGCGCGACCTTGAGCAAAGCGGCGCTGCCCTACGCAAAGAGTGAGGCCGCCGGTCGGATCAGGCGGACCATCGCCGGTTCGAGTCACTGCCCGCATCTGGTCCTGAAAGCAGCAGTCGTGGTACCTTGATTCCGGGCAGCTGCTGCTGTCGGAACGTCGATGGCACGAGCGCATTTCCATGTCCGGTGCAACGCCGATGCAACCCGGGTTGATTTCAAAAGCCCAGATTGATTCGAAAGCAAAGGGACCAGCAATGACAATCGCCAAGAACACGATCTGCCTTTGGTACGACAAGGACGCCGAGGCTGCGGCCCGCTTCTATTCCGAGATTTTTCCCGACAGTTCGGTGAAATCCGTCCACCGCGCTCCCAGCGACTACCCGTCCGGCAAGGCCGGCGACGTGCTGACGGTCGAGTTCACGGTCGTCGGCATCCCCTGTCTCGGCCTCAATGGCGGGCCCGCGTTTAAGCACAACGAAGCCTTCTCCTTCCAGATCGCCACCGACGATCAGCAGGAGACCGATCGCTATTGGAACGCCATCGTCGGCAATGGCGGCCAGGAAAGTGCCTGCGGCTGGTGCAAGGACAAATGGGGCATCTCCTGGCAAATCACGCCGCGCGTGCTGACCGAAGCGATGGCCGCCGGCGGCGATGAAGCAAAGCGCGCATTCGAGGCGATGATGGAGATGAAGAAAATCGACGTTGCAGCGATCGAGGCGGCGCGGCGCGGCTGACAGTTTCGGGTGGCCCGACGCGGAAGTCGGTGCATCACCCGGTCCGGCCTTCCCGTCAGTCCATTTGCGGCGTGACTTCTGAAAGCAGCCAATCCCTGAAAGCCTTGACTTTGCGCTGACGGATCGCCTCCGGCGGGTAGACGAAATAGAAGCTGGAGGGGGATTTCAGGGCGTAGCCGAAGGGGCGGACAAGTCGCCCGGCGGCAAGGTCGGCCGCAACGAGCATGGTCCGGCCGAGCACCACCCCCTCGCCTTGTGCGGCCGACTCCATGGCAAAGGTGGCAGAGTCGAAGGTAATCCCGCTCTGCGGGTCCACGCCCTCGACCCCGGCGCTAGCCAGCCAGGTCGCCCAGTCGATCGGAAAGCTGTCACGGATCAGCGTGTGGTGTTTGAGGTCCTGAGGCGTGCGGAGCGGATGTGCACCCTCAAGAAGCTTTGGGCTGCACACTGGAAACACCTCCTCGCCGGTGAGGAACTCCGACGTGAGCCCCGGATAGTTTCCATTGCCATAACGGACGGCGACATCGATGCCGTCGCCGAGGAAGTTGGTCAGCTTCCCGCTTGTCGAAACCCGCACATCGACGTCGCCATGCGCACGGTGAAAGCGATAGAGGCGCGGCACCAGCCATCTCCCCGCGAAGCCATCGGAGGTGCTGACGTTCAATGTCGAGCTCGAATAGCGGGCTGTTGCTGCAGCGGTGGCGGTGGCCAACTGGGCGAGCGCCTCGCGCACCGCCCGCGCATAGGGCTCGCCAACGGCTGTCAGACTCACCGAACGCGTACCGCGCTCGAACAGCTGCACACCGAGCTGATCCTCAAGGTTCTTGATCGCCCGGCTGATCGCGCCGTGGGTGACATGAAGTTCCTCTGCCGCCTTGGAGAAACTCAACAGGCGCGCCGCGGCCTCGAAGCTCGGCAAGGTGGTGAGGGGAGGCAGCTTCCGGGGCATGGACCGAGACCTATGTGTGAGCATCGCTCACACATTGTCGCCGATAAGTCGTTTGTCGTCCAGGCCAGAAGCCGGCATGTTTGTTCGCGTAATCAGTCATTCACCGTCGCTGCAAAAGGCGAATTTGATGTGACTGATACTCTCGCTGACAAAAGTCGCGGGGCAACTGCTGAAACCAAAACTGCCGCCACTCTGGGAGAGCACCATGAACGCCAAACGAGTTGAACCGATCGTCGACGTCCTGACCGGCATGGCCGGCCGCATCCTCGCCTCGAGCAGCCGGCGCCGGACTGGGCGGCAGATTGCACGCTTCTCCACCCGCCGGCTCGAAGACCTCGGATTTGCCCGCGACTGGGACGGCTCGGTCTATCGGCCGTCGGACCACCGCTAGCCTGAACGAAAGCAACAGCGGACAGGCTCTTCGCAAAAGATCGCTGTCGCAAGGAATTAATGGAGAACGGACATGGCCACCATCCACCCATTCCTCTGGTTCAACACCGACGCGGAGCAAGCTCGCGATTTCTATCTCTCGGTCTTCAAGAACAGCAAAGCGCTCCAGACCGTCGAATACACCGACTGGGTGTCCGGAACCAACAAGACGGTCCCGCATGCCATCTTCGATTTCGAGCTCGAAGGACTGCACCTCACTGCGCTCAATGCCGGGCCGCAGCCGCCCTTCAACGAGCGGCTCTCGCTCTACATCGAGACCAGGGACCAGGCCGAGACCGACTACTACTATGAGGCGCTCACCGCCGGCGGCGGCAGGGCACAACCCTGCGGCTGGCTCACCGACAGATACGGCGTCTACTGGCAGGTCATCCCGGAAATCCTGCCGCGGCTGAGTGCCGATCCGGACCGCGAAAAGGCCAACCGCGTCCGGCAGGCGATGTACGGGATGCGCAAGATCATCATCGCCGACCTCGAAGCCGCATATGCCGGCAAGGCCTGACCCTCACCGCAATCGCAACGAACGGAGAACCCTCATGACATCGCTCGTGGACAGGAAAGTCATCGTCGTCGGCGGTAGTTCCGGCATCGGTCTCGGCGTCGCGGAAGCTGCTCTCAACGGCGGAGCGAAGGTCGTGATCGTCGGACGCTCGCCCGAGAAACTGCTGGCTGCCGAACGGACGCTCAATGCGGGCCGCGTGACCAGCGTGGTCGCCGACATGACCGACGAAGCGGACGTCGCTCGCCTGTTCGACGAGGTCGGTCCCTTCGATCACCTCGTATCGACCGCCGGAACACTGCCGCCCGTCGATCCCATCGGCAGTACCGACATGGAGGCTGTGCGAGGCTTCGTCGATAACAAGCTGATTGGCGCCGTCATGCTTTCCAAGCACGCTGTGCGCACCCTGAAAGCCGGCGGCTTGATGACCTTCACCTCGGGAATAAATAAGGATCGGCCGCCGGTGCCGGGAGGCTCGGTCGTCTCCGCGATTGCCGGTTCATTCAGCTACTTCGCCCGCGCCCTGGCGCTCGAACTGGCCCCGACGCGCGTCAATGTCGTGTCGCCCGGATGGGTCGATACACCGATGTGGGACATTGTTGGAGAAGCCAAATCCAGCTTCTTTGCCGACATGGCTGCCCGGTTGCCATCGAGAAAAATTCCGACCGCTGCGGACGTCGCCGCCGCCTACCTCTACCTCATGGAAAGCGACTTCACGACCGGCGAGACGATCCGCATCGATGGCGGCCATAACCTGATCTAGCCGCCATTTGCACGCCGCCTGGATGGGTTGAGCCGGCATGACTGCTGGACCGGTGCACTGCTGCCGAAGGCGACGAACGCCGGCGGGTCATGCCGGCGCAATCGGGGTTTACATCGGCAGCCAGGTCCCTAGTTTTAGCGTTTCGCGCCGCGCACCTAAGTGTGTGGATGATCGAGGACGGGACCGTGAGCTCTGGCCGGCCCCTCGAAACTTTCAAAGGATGGCTATCATGACACAGGCCAAGAATGGCGACACCGTGCGCATCATTTACAATGGCCGCCTGGCTGACGGCACTCAGTTCGATTCTTCCGGCAACGAACCGCTGCAATTCACGTTGGGTGAAGGACAAGTGATCGCCGGTCTCGAAACCCATGTCGAGGGTATGGAGGTGGGCGCGAAAAGCACCGTCACCATTCCCGCCGAGGCCGCCTATGGCCCCCACCGCCCCGAAGCGGTCATGACCGTCGATCGCGCCCGCGTACCAGACAACATCAATGTCGATATCGGCGCTCGATTGCAGGTCAGAACCCCGGAAGGGCGCCCGATGCCGGTAACAGTCGTCGGCGTGGACGACACCAGCGTCAAGCTCGACGGCAATCATCCGTTGGCCGGACGCGATCTCGTGTTCGACGTTGAACTGGTCGAGATCGTTCAGGCGGCGTAGGGCACGGCAAAGCGCGTAACGGCCATGATTTTCGGGTGACGCATTTCGACCGGCGGTTCCGGCGGTGCGTCACCTGTTCGGAGGCAAAGACCGCGACGGCGGAAATCGTGTAGCGTGCAGCAACCCATAGAGACATTCGGCATCTGGAATGTCCAATTCAGCGTCGCAGGTTCGCGGACCTGTGGAAGGGTAGTGTCTCAGTTTGAAATTAAGACGACTGTCCATCGTAGTCAGGCGGTGGCGGCGTGCCTGGCCACCGAAGCTCGACTTCCTCGCAGGAGTCTTGCATGCGCATGACGCGGACGGCGTTGCCGATCACATCGGCGGGGCGCTTCTGGCCCCTAGGTCCGGTGGGCAATTGCTGCCTCCTGAATTGGCCAGCGCTTATACGCGACGACCCAGAGAATGATTATCATTCCCAACGGGACCACAGAGAGAAGCACCCACGCCCGAGACATTCTTAGTCGCCCAAACAGCACCCACGCGGGGATTGCTGTGAGGACTGTCAACAAGGCGAATGGTAGCAACTGAATCGGATCTGACATTGGGTGCCTTCCATGCTTTCCGCTGAGCACATAGGCGGTTCCGCCTAGACGAGCAAACCGGGATAGGCGCTTTCGCATATTTCAAATTTCAAACTGAGACACTACCTGTGGAAGACCTCGCTTGACAGCCGACTTCTCGTGACCGCAAAGTCCCGTGATGCGGGCGATTGGCTGGAATAGAATTGCGCGTGTCGGGGCAATCGTGCTGATGATTGGCACAAATGTTCCTGCGCCGGCACGTTCCGACTCGCTCCTTCTCACAAGCCCGTCCCAGCCGGCCAATGTCGGCGATGCGATGCTGGCGGCTGCCAATTATCATGATTCCGGCGACTATGATCGCGACCTGGCCGCTGTGGCGAAGCAGGCAGGCGACTGGCTCGTCAAGCGCGCAATGGAGGTGCCTCGCCCCGCACTGGTGCTCGATATCGACGAGACGGCTTTGGCCAACTGGGAAGTGATCACACGTGACAATTTCGGCCGCCCGATCGGCGGCGCCTGCGACATTGCAATCGACGGTCCCTGTGGCTGGGCCGCCTGGGATCAGCTTGCGAAGGATCCGGCCATCGACCCGGTGCTGGAGGTTTTCCGGCAGGCGCGAACGGCGAAAGTCGCGGTGTTCTTCATCACCGGACGTCCGGAGGACCAGCGTCAGGCAACCGAACAGAACCTGCAGTCGGCCGGCTATGCCGGCTACGAGCACCTTTACATGGTCCAGCCTGGGGCCAAATACGGCTCCGCCGCAGATTTCAAGGCACCCATAAGGGCCGAAATCGAAAAGGCCGGCTACACGATAATTGCCAATGTCGGTGACCAGCCATCCGACCTGTTCGGGGGGCATGCGGAGAAGCTGTTCCTGCTGCCAAATCCGTTCTACCGGGTTCGCTGACGGCCTGTACGGCACAACCCCGGATCCTTGCGGAGCACCTACTAAGGTATCAAGACAACCTTGCCGGTCGCGCCGCGCTCGTCCAGCAGGCGATGTGCGTGGCTGGCCTGGTCGAGCGGGAAGCGGCCACCTTTGGTCACCACAAGCTGACCACCAGCGGCCAGATCGAAAAGCTCCAAAAGGCCGTCACGGAGACCGTCCGTAGACAGCAACGGCAGCAGGGCAAAACCCTTCAGCGACTGGTTGCGGCCGATCATCGCCTCCATCTCCGGGGCGCCGAGCGCGTATCTGCCAAGTGCTGCAAACACCAACTCTCCGCGAGGTGCCAGAGCCTCCAGCGCAACCGCCGTCAGCGGGCCGCCGACAATGTCGTAGATGATGTCGACGCCGGCGCCGTCTGTGGCTGCCCGGACGTGCACCGGCCAATCCGTGTTGCTGTAGTCGACGGCAGCATCGGCTCCCAGCGACAAAGCAAGGTCGAGCTTGGCCTTGCTGCCGGCTGCCGCGATGACACGGCTCGCGCCGGCGCGCTTGGCAAGCTGGACGAGCAACGAACCGACGCCGCCCGCGGCAGCGGCGACCAGCACCGATCTGCCGGCCGGCGGGCTTTGCCGCGATAGATACAATGCCGTCAGTCCTTGCACCATCAATGCCGTCGCGTTTTCGAACGAGAGCGAATCCGGCAAGGGCACGGTCAGGCTTGCGTCGATCGTCACATACTCGGCATAGCCGCCAAACGGGCGGCTCGAGGCGAACAACGGCGCGGCGACGCGCGTGCCGAGCAAGGAAGCGTCCACCCCCTGGCCAAGCGCCTCCACGATCCCGGCGGCCTCGACGCCAGGGATCATCGGCAGTTGCGGCGTCACCGCATAGCGATCCGCGCGCATCAGCACTTCGAAGAAATTCACCCCGGCCGCATGAACGCGGACCAAGACTTCGCCGGCTTGCGGCTCAGGCTTCGGCACCGCGACTATGTCGAGAACGTCGGGCCCGCCGAAGCGGCTCAGTTGAATGGCTCTCATCGCATGCACCGATCGCTGTTGGCATCGGCCGCTGTTTGCCACTATCTGCCTGGCTTCGACTACACACCAATTTGTCCGCTGCTGACCGGGAGGTGACCATGGCCAAGCCGATCAAGAGACTGCCGATGCTGCCGGCGGAGCGCGCGCTGAAAGTGATTTCGGGCCGCTGGAAGGCGGTCATCCTGTACCATCTCTTCGACGCGCCCCGGCGGCTGTCGGCGCTGCAGGCGCTGATGCCCGATATCACCCAGAAAGTGCTGATCCAGCAGCTTCGCGAAATGGAAGAGCACGGTCTCGTCCGCCGCGAGATCTTTGCCGAGATACCTTCGCGCGTCGAATATTCGGCGACGCGGCTCGGCCTCAGCCTCGAGCCGATCCTGCTGGCACTTTGCCAGTGGGGCCAGCATCACGCCGACGAGCTGAATGAGATGGACCGCCTTGCCGATTGCATCATCAGACCACGGCAAGCGCAGGACGCCCATGCCGTGTAAACAAAAGGGGCGGCGCATGCGCCGCCCCAATGCTTGGGAGACTTAATCCTTGGGAGGACTGTTCGAACCTGTGCTCAGGCCGCCTTGACTTCCTCGGCGACGGCATCGGCCTGACGCGCCGTCTTCAGCACCCTGGCCCACCATGCAATGTCGTTGACCAGCGCGGTTGCCGCCTGGTTGAGGTGCTCGAACTCATCGAGCTTCTTGTCGCCTTGCTTGACCGCAAGGAAATCGGCCCAGGAGATGTGTACGGCGGACTTCACCGGCGCCATCTGCAACTCGACCGCATGCAGCCTCAGCTGCTCGACCGCGCGCGCGCCACCGACGCTGCCATAGCCGACGAAGCCGGCCGGCTTCTTGTTCCACTCGTTGGCGGCGTAGTCGATGGCGTTCTTCAGCACGGCCGTCGGGCCATGATTGTATTCGGCGGCGGTGAAGATGAAGCCGTCGAATCCGGCGACCTTCTTTTGCCAGCGCTGCGCCACTTCGTTCTGCGACGGCGCCCAGGCGGAGGATGCGACCTCATCGAAGAACGGCAGCGGGAAATCGCGCAGGTCGACGACTTCGACGTCGATGTCGGCGTGCGACTTGGCGATCTTGGCAATCCATTCGGCCGGGACGTCGGCAAAGCGCGCGGCGCGGGTCGAACCAATGACGATGGCAATTTTGGGTTTTGACATAGAGGGGCTCTCCTTACAGGAATACTGGTATCGTTTAGATACCTGAGCTATATGAGTAACTGGCCGCTCAATGTGCAAGGAGGCACTTTTTTGTTACCAAGGCACCCGCACCGCACCGAGGACTGCCGCGCCATCTCGGAAATCCTGCAGCGCGTCGGCGACAAATGGACGGTGCTCGTGGTCGGCAAGCTTGGCAACGGGCCGCTGCGTTTCAACGAGTTGCGCAGCGCGGTCGGCGGGATTTCGCAAAAGATGCTGACCACGACCTTGCGCGGGCTCGAGCGCGACGGCTTCGTTACACGCACCGTGTTCCCGACCATCCCGCCGCGGGTCGACTACGAATTGACCGATCTTGGCTACGAACTGCTGGTGCCGGTCGATGCGCTCGGCGAATGGGCACGCAAGAACACCGAGCGCGTCAAGGCGGCGCGCGAGAAGTTCGACGCCATGCACAGCTGAACCCTTGTGCTGCAAAGGTTTGAACCTGCCCGGGAGCCTCCGGATGAGCGCTACTGCTGTAACTGCATCTTGGTCTTCGGCAGCTTCTCGATCCGGTTCCATTTCGGGTTGGGACTGACCACCCTGCCGCCAATCGTGCAGGTCGTGGTCGTCTCCTTGCGGCAATTGCTCACCGTCGTGCCGCTGGTGTCGCATTTCGTCGCCGAGCAGATCTCGCACTTGGCCGCTTGCCCGTTGATGGTGCGGTTTTCCGACGTGCAGGTGGCGCCTGGATCGCCTTTTTTGACCTCGGCAAAAGCGCTTGCGGACGACAGGCAGAGCAAGGCTGCAAAGGCACCCGCCAGGGCAGCGTTCAGCATGTGTTGACGCATTGTCTTTCCTCCCAATATCCCGTCGGTCGCGCTGCAGGCGCGCATGCGGGAAACCCGTTAGCCAAAGACCACGCGGGATCGCTGTCCGCATCCCCCGCGCGGGAGAGACGGCTGTTTAAATCCGTCTTCTGGAATCAGGCCGGGTCAGCCTTCGGCCGGAACCGCCTTCGGCTTGCCTTCGCCGTCCAGCGCCACCATGACGAAGTCGGCATGGGTGACCTTCTCCATCAGGTCGGAGAGATAGCGCTGCGCCCAGGCCTCGACCTTGAGCGTCATCGAGGTGCGGCCGACGCGTTCGACATGCGTATAGATGCACAGCGTGTCGCCGATCTTCATCGGCTTGGCGAAGGACATTTCCTTAACCGCCGCCGTCACCACGCGGCCCTTGGCGCGCTCGGCGGCGCGGATGCCGCAGGCGAGATCCATCTGCGCCATCACCCAGCCGCCAAAAATGTCGCCTGCCGCATTGGCGTCGGAAGGCATGGCCAGCGTCCTGAGCGTCAGATCGCCGATCGGCCGCCCGTCCGCGTAATGCACCATTTGGCCAATCCTCTCGAAGCCGATTGTCCCGATCCCGTATCGTCATGGCACGGGCAGGTCAACGCGCCACTGAACAGTGTCGCGGCCTGAGGTTCGGCTATCGGTCGACAGTGTTGAAAAGATGCTGTGCGGAGCGGGACGTAGGCATAGGCGTTGCCCTCGCGAATAACATGACCGATTCCTGGAAAGGGCAGGTGCATGCCTGCGACGAGCAGGCCATCCGCCGACACCATGTCGAGCACCTTCTTGCGTGTGGCGATTGCGGCCTCCTGGTCCACGTCGAAGGCGATTGCCCATTCCGGATGCGCAAATTGCAGCGCGGAGGCGTGAATTACGTCAGTGAAGAGCAGCAGGTGGTTGGCCCTCCGAACGGCCTCGCTGAGCCCCGGCTGGCCGCCTACTGGACAGGTTGCCGGGGTTCGAGCGCTCGGCGCAACGTCGGCGCCTCTTGCTCGATATGATCCCACAGACGGTTCGAGATCGGCCCGTGCGGCCGGTCGCGGCGGCGCGCCACCACCAACTCCTCGGTGCGGCCTGGCAGATGACGGCCGGCAACGGATTGCAGGCGTCCGTCGCGCAGCTCATCCTCGATCAGGAAGCGGGGCATGTGGCCCCACGCGAGGCCCTGCAGGATGATTTCCTTCTTCATCCCCTGGTCGGCCACCATGCATTGCGGCGCACCCTCGATCATGAAGTAGTCTTGTTGGGGTGAATGGCGGGCCGTGTCGCGCATGACACATTGGGTGAACGCGTGCATCTGATCCGGCGTGATGGGGTGCTTGATGCGTTCCGGCAGAAAGCCCGACGCCACTACTGGGACGAAGGGCACCTTGCACAGATCGATCCATTCCACCCGCGGATCGCTCTTGTCGATCCAGTGCAGGATCAAATCGGCTTCGTCATCGAAGAGGCGCTCCCACGGGCCGCCCACCGCCTCGAAGTGCAGATGCAGGCGTGTGCCCGGACACTGGGCGAAGAACCGTCCGAGCATGCCCAATGCCTGCGGGCGCGGGCAAAGGTCGCCGATCACCACATGGATCTCGCTTTCTTCGCCCATTGACAGCTGAGCAGCATGAAGCCGCAAGCCCTCGAGCTCGCGCAGCAGCGATTGTGCCCTGCGATGGAACGACAGCCCTGCCTCGGTGGGGCGCACGCGATAGCCGCTGCGATCCAAGAGAACGAGGTCGAGTTGCCGCTCCAGCTTTGCAACGGCTGCGAACACAGCCGGGTGCGAGCGATGCAGCATGGCCGCCGCAGGCTGAAAGCCGCCGCAGCGGACCACGGCATCGAAGCATTGCAGGTCGTGCAGGGTGAATTCGGCCATGTCAGCTTCTATTACAGAGATGGTCCCATCTTTGTAATATCATCAAAAGCGCGCCGCAGCTAGGCTTTGCCACATTCAACGCTCCAAGAAGGAAGGTGTATTCACCATGAATGAGCTGGATTTCGTGACCGTCGGCGATGGCACACGCATCGCCTACCGCATCGACGGCGACGCCGGGAAGCCCGTGCTGATGCTGTCGAATTCCATCGCCACCACGCTGCGGATGTGGGACATGCAGGTCGGCGAGCTGTCGAACCATTTCCGTGTTCTGCGCTATGATTTTCGCGGCCACGGAGAGTCGAGCGTTCCGGCCGGCGCTTATTCGCTCGACCGGCTTGGCCGCGACGTGATCGAGTTGCTCGACACCCTGGGCATTGAACGCGTACACTTCCTCGGTCTGTCGTTGGGCGGCTTCGTCGGGCAGTGGCTCGGCATCCACGCGCCCGAGCGGATCGAGCGCTTGATCCTGAGCAACACCTCGTCCTACCTCGGACCGGCAAAGCAGTTTGACGAGCGGATTGCCGCCGTGCTGCAGGCGCCGGATATGTCCGAAACCGCCGAGATGTTCCTGGGCAACTGGTTTCCTGCGCGTATGCTGGCGGCCAACGAGCCCGTCATCGAAGAATTTCGCACCATGCTGCTGGCCATCGACCGGCAAGGCTTGGCTGGTCTGTTTGCGGCGGTTCGCGATGCGGACCTTCGCCGAACCATAGCGCTGATTTCCAGGCCAACGCTGGTGATCGCCGGCCGGCACGACACTGTGACAGCCGCCAGCCACAGCGAGCTAATCGCGGCGACGGTGCCCGGCGCGGAGTTGGTTGTCCTGCCCGCGGTTCACTTGTCGAACGTCGAGTACCCCGCCGAATTCATGGAGGCCGTGCTTGGTTTTCTGCGCTGAGCTGGAGCACGACAGGTGAGAGCGCCGTCTGCAGTCGCTGTTGGTGTATGTACGGGCGGATCGGCCGTTCTTATCGAAAGCGGCCCGGCGAGGAAAACAACGCAGTGTTCCGGCAAGCCGTCCAGCATGGTCCGCCTCCGGGTTTGCTCGCCTTCGACGGCGATACGGCTGTCGGCTGGTGCCGGGTGACGCCGCGAGATGCCCTGCCCTGGCTCGATCGGCTATGGCAGCTCAAGCGCGTGGACGGACAGGCCGGTCTGGTCCCTGTCCTGCCTCTACGTGCGAAAACGATACCGCAGGCGGGGCGTAACATTCCAGCTGATTGCGGAAGCACTGGAAGTCGCGAGGCGCGCAAATGCTCCGGCACTCGAAGCCTATCCTTTCGAGGCCGACGTATCGCCGAGTGCTTCCGGCAGCGGATATGCCTCCACCTTCGCGCGCGCCGGGTTCAGGGTCGTCGCTCGCAGAACGCCGGCCCGCCCGATCATGCGCTATGATTTCAAGCAGATTGCCGATCATCGCCTGTAATGGTTGGATCGCTTGTCGAGGAAGCGCAGGCACTTCGAAATGAAGCCGGATCGTTTTCAACTTTTGGTCAGAGGCACAACGTGGATTACTTCACACGACGCAAGCCGTTCTCGGGCGCTGCGAAGTCAGCTTTCCCAGTCAGCACGTTGGCCACCGTGGCGGAGGACGAGCTGAAGCCTTTTGTCGACGACACTTATCGGACGCCGTCCAGACGTCTCATTTCTGATGGAGCGGGCATCTATATTCCTGATCGGTTATATTTTCTACCAGGTGTGGGAGAGCATCACCTCGGCTTTTCGTTTCCGTCGCATTGTCTGCTGACACGATCGACAGATGGCTTTTTGCGGCAGAGATCAGCCAGGGTGATCCTTTCGCTGAACGAAAGTTGGAGCATCGCCTTCGTCGTGCTGCTGTTAGGCGAATATGTCGTCGAAATCGCCGAAGATATCTACGCGGCAGTACCTGATCTGGACGCATCGGCCTATGCCAGTTTCGTCCGACAGAACCGAGACGTGATGCGTACGATGCGCGCCAAGGCCACAAGTTATTGGAATGTCTATTACAGGCGTGCTTATCCCAACCGGAAATCCTATCCGGCGATTGCTGTCCTCAATCAACTCGACGCGTGGGCAAGCTAGGTTCTTTTCAAAAAAACTTCTTGGCGCTGGAAGTCGAAATTCAAACGAAGTTGCCGGTCGCTTTTTTCACATCAGATGCCGGAAGACCCGGCGACGCCGCGCCGCGCGCGAGTCTAGGTTAGAGGCCGAATTCCGGAGCCGACCGCAGCCACCATGCAGACCTATGATTTCATCATCGTCGGCTCCGGTTCGGCCGGCTCGGTCCTGGCCGAAAGATTGTCGGCTTCCGGCCGCTTCTCGGTGCTGGTGCTGGAAGCCGGCGGCAGCGACCGTCGCTTCTACGTGCAGATGCCGCTCGGCTACGGCAAGACCTTCTTCGACCCGGCGGTCAACTGGAACTACAAGGCCGAGCCGGATCCCGGCCTGGCCGGCAATGCCGACCACTGGCCGCGCGGCAAGCTGCTCGGCGGCTCGAGTTCGATCAACGCCATGGTCTGGATCAGGGGCGCGCGTGAGGATTTCGACGCTTGGGCAGCGGCCGGCAATCCCGGCTGGGGCTTCGACAACCTGCTGCCTGCGTTCAAGGCGCTGGAGGATAACCAGGCCGGCGCCGACCAATGGCGCGGCGTCGGCGGGCCGCTGCATGTCACCGACTGCTCGACCTCCGTCCATCCGCTCACCAAGCGCTATCTCGCCGCCGCCAACCAGGCCGGCCTGCCGCTCAACCCGGATTTCAACGGCGCCTCGCAGGAAGGCGTCGGCGTCTACCAGATCACCACCAGGAACGGCCGCCGCATGTCGGCGGCGCGCGCCTTCCTGCGCCCGGCGACGAAGCGCAAAAACGTCCGCGTCGAGATCAACGCCCTGGCGACAAAAATCCTGTTCGAGGGCAAACGCGCCGTCGGCATCGAATATCTCCAGAATGGCGCGACGAAAACCGCCCGCGCCGGCCGCGAGATCATCCTGTCGGGCGGTTCGGTCAATTCGCCTCAACTTCTCCAGCTTTCCGGTGTCGGCCCGTCGGCGCTTCTTGGCGCGCTCGCCATTCCCGTCGTTCACGCCAACGAGAATGTCGGGGCAAACCTGCAGGACCATGTCGGCATCAACTACACGTTCAAGGGCAGGCTGCCGACGCTCAACCAGATCCTGCGCCCGTGGTGGGGCAAGCTGCTGGTCGGCATGCAATACGTGTTTTTGCGCTCAGGCCCGCTGTCGCTGTCGATGAACAATGCCGGCGGCTTCTTTCGCACCGATCCGGCCACGGCACGGCCCAACATGCAGCTCTATTTCCAGGCGTTTTCAACCGTCATTCCGAAGAGCGGCGAACGCCCGATCCTGACGCCCGATCCATGGCCGGGCTTTTCCATCGGGCTGTCCAATTGCCGTCCGTCGAGCCGCGGCGAAATCATGATCCGTTCCGCCAATCCGCGCGATTATCCCAAAATCGTCGCCAATGCCTTTTCGACCGAGGCGGACGTCGCTGAAATGCTGGCGGCGGTGAAATTCGTCAGGAAGATCGCCTCGATGCCGGCGATGGCCGAGATCATCGAGGAAGAGGTTTTGCCCGGTCCCTCGATCACCTCCGACGCGGATCTCATTCAGGATTTCAGGAAGCGCTCGGGCACCGTCTATCACCCGGTCTCGACCTGCCGCATGGGGCCGGACGCGGCGCACGCCGTCGTCGATCCGCGCCTCAAGGTACACGGCATCCAGGCGTTGCGCGTCATCGACGCCTCGATCTTTCCGGACAACATAACCGGCAACACCAACGCCGCCGCGATCATGACCGGATGGAAGGGCGCCGAACTGGTTCTGGAGGATCAAAAATGAAAATCACCGACGTCAAGACCTGGGTGGTCGGCAATCCGCCGCCCGGCATCGGCGGCAAGTATTTCATCTTCGTCAAGCTCACCACCGATGGCGGCGTCGTCGGCTATGGCGAGGCCTACAACGCCACCTTCTCGGCCCATGTCACGGCGAAAATGGTCGAGGACATGGCCGAGCGTTATCTGATCGGCCGCGACCCGCACGATATCGAGACCTTCTTCCGCCGCGCCTATTCGTCCGGCTTCACCCAGAGGCCCGACGTGTCGGGCATGGGCTGTTTCTCGGCGCTGGAAATCGCCTGCTGGGACATTATCGGTAAGGAGGCCGGCAAGCCGGTCTACAAGCTGCTTGGCGGCCAGGTACACGAAACGCTGCGTTCCTATACCTACCTCTACCCGCACAGCGGCAGCGTCCATTCGGAGGACGCCCGCGGCAAGAACGTCTACAATGATCCTGACCTGGCCGCCGCCTGCGCGCTCGAATATGTCGAGCAGGGTTTTAACGCGGTCAAGCTCGACCCAGCCGGCCCCTACACCGCCTTCGACGGCCACCAGCCGCGCCTCGTCGACATCGACCTCTCCGCCCGTATGGTCAAGGCGATCCGCGAGGCGGTCGGCACCAGGGCCGACATCCTGTTCGGCACGCACGGCCAGTTCACCGCATCGGGTGCGCTGCGCCTCGCCCGCGCCATCGAGCCCTATGATCCGCTGTGGTTCGAGGAGCCAGTGCCGCCCGACATGCCCGAGGTCATGGCTCAAGTGGCGCGCGGCACTTCGATCCCCATCGCGACAGGGGAAAGACTGACCACCAAGTTCGAATTTGCCCGCGTCATCGAGAACCGTGCGGCGACCATTCTTCAGCCCGACCTCGGCCGCTCCGGCGGCATTCTCGAAACCAAGAAGATCGCCGCCATGGCCGAAGCCTACCACATCCAGGTCGCGCCGCACTGCTATTGCGGGCCGATCGTCGGCGCCGCCAACATCCAGCTCGCGGTAACGCTGCCCAACTTCCTCATTCTGGAATCGCTGAAGCAGTGGAACGGCTTCCACGAAAAGCTGCTGAAGAAGAAAATCGAATGGCAGGACGGCAACGTCATCCCGTCGAAGGAGCCGGGCCTCGGCGTCGAGCTCGACGAAGCCGTCTGCGAGGCGCATCCCTGGACCGGCAAGGACCTGCATTTGCAGATGATGCAGACGCCGCTGATACCGTGAGCGCGCGTCAGAGCTATGCCTTCGTCGGTCTTGGCCATCTCGGCGGCCAGCTCGCCGCCAACCTGATCCACAACGGCTTTGCCGTCACCGTCCGTGCCAGCTCAGGCCTTGGAGAGCAGTTTGCTCATGCTCACGCGCTGCTCGACCTCATACCCGCACTTGCGGTAGAATCCGAGGCCCGCTGAGTTGGAAGCGACAACTTGGAGGTTGATCTTTACGCAGCCAAGGGCGGCGAGCCGTTTTTCGGCTTCGTGGATGAGGGCCTCGCCGATCCCCTTGTGGCGATGGGATTGCAGGACGGCGATCCGGGAAATCCAGCCCCGGTGGCCATCGTATCCAGCCATGATCGAACCGACGACCCGGCCAGATTCAAGCACAACCAAAAAGAGGTTCGGCTGATATCTCAGCTTCTCGGGGATCGAAATATGAGCCGCGTTCCAAGGGCTGTCATCGGGGAATGCGTCCCGCCAAAGCGTATCAACCCCGTCAAAATGACTGTCGGTGTATTCAATGGTCGAGAACATTCATGTCCGTTCCAACTGGCCCGACCGGGGTGTCTGACATCAGGCAGAATATCAGCAATTTCAAAGCGCTGAATGTATCTCCGGAATCAAAGCGGTAACGACCGGATTCAAAGTCTCAACACCTTGATTCAATATCTCAGCGTCAATGCGCCGGGCAGGATCTCGAAAGTCGCTGGTATGCGACCCGGCGATTCGCCGTCTACGTCGATCAGCGCGGCGTTCTTTTGCACATCGCCGAGCGGCTCGACAACCACTTTCTTGCCGCGCAGGATGGTGATCGCAGGATGGTTGCGGTGCCGCCCGCCATAGAGCAGGCGGATGTCCCAGATCAGCTTCAGCTTGCCGGCGGCGCGCAGGATGACGATGTCGAACTCGCCGTCGTTAAGCTCGGCGTCGGGCGCGATCATCATGCCGCCGCCGAAGAATTTGCCGTTGGCCACCGCCACCAATGCCATGCGCGCCTCAACCGGGGCACCGTCGTCGATGGTGATCGCAACCTCCTGGAACCGATAGCGGAGGAATTCCCAGACCGTGCGCCAGTAGAACAGTGCCTTGGCCGAAACCTTGCCCTTGCGCCTGTCGGCGTTGACGGCACGGTCGGTAGCGCCGGAAAGCCCGAGGCTGGCGATGTTGATGAAATGGCGGCTGGCCAGTGCGCCATGGTCGTCGACATAGCTGATGCAGCCGGCATCGACCTTGCGCGGCTTTGCCTCGGCAATCCGCTTCAGCGTCAGATCGACATTGTTCGACAGGCCGAGCCCGCGGGCAAAGTCGATGCCGGTGCCGCAAGGCAGCAGCCCGAGTTCGGCCGTCCGGCCGCTTTCCCGGAAAGCCTTCAGCAGCCCGTCGGCGACTTCGCTGGCGGTGCCGTCGCCGCCGGCCGCGATCACCAGCTCGAAGCCGATGGCGGCAAGGTCGAGCGCCAGCCGTTCGGCATCCCCCTCGGCCTGCGTTTCACGCAGCTCGAAATCACCGAAATGTCTTTTCAGCGAAGCCGCAACCTCGGGCCAATGCCGCTTGAGCCTGCCGCCGCCGGCGATCGGATTGAGAACCACCGCGACCTTCAAGCCTGCCTCCCCAAGGCCATCGAACACGCCTTCCAATCATTTGCCGGCATTGAAGCCCGCGCCGGCCTGCGGGGCAAGGGTCGATTACCCGACAATGCGGCTTCGGCATCGAGGCGGCAAATCCCGACCGGCGGCGGCAGAGATCGGAAAGTCGCTATTTTGGCAGGGTCAGTCCCCGATAATCCCGCTATCCACAGGCATGCGGCAGTTCCGCCAAACGCTTATCCGACGTACGTTAAAACCCATCTCAGGCGGCTACCGATCGCCACGCCGAAAGGCAAAGCGGAACGGCGGATTTCCTGAGGCCCGTACGGCCCTGAACGAGAACAGGCTTGCTTGTTGGAGGGATGGACGCCGAGACCTACGGGGCCGCGGAAAGCGTGCGAACGCCGACGGCGGACCGATGCTGCCATGAAGGACGGCAAAAACCTTCGATGGCGCGCTGGGCAAAGCTCGCAAGAGTGGAGACCGGCGTGGTCCGGAACGGACGCTGCCCTCGGGTGGCGACTGGCAGGACCGTCAAAATCAAGGCCGGCATGGCGCGACATCTTTCGGGAGTTGCTGCCGCGACCGTGTCCTGATCTGACAGGGAGGCGCTGGGAGAAATCCCGGCGCCGACTGTCTATGTGGCCCCGCCTGACGATTTTGCCGGCGACGCTTCACGCTGCGCCAAAATCAGCTACTATCCATTTGCCGTCGGGGGCCGTTTAAAAGGGCTGACGGCAGGGGGACATTTCATGACGCTCATCCAGAAGCTTGCTGTTGCCTATGCTTTCCTGTTCTTCGGCGTTGTTGCCATCGGCTATGTGCCGGCTTTCAACGACGCCGGCGGCAATCTGTTCGGCCTGTTTTCGCTGCAGTGGTATGACGATTTGCTGCACGCCTTCTCCGGCGTCTGGGCGCTGGCCGCCGCCTTCATCTCGCACCGCCAGGCGGTGTTCTATTTCAAGCTGTTCGGCTCGGTCTATCTGTTCGACGGCGTGCTCGGCCTGGTCACCGGTTCCGGCTGCCTCGATGGCGGCATCTTCATCAACGGCTTCCGCTCCCTGAATGACATCGAATTCCCGGCCCGCTTCTTCGCCAACCTGCCGCACATCGTCATCGGCGGCTTCGCCGTCTACGTCGGGTTCTGGCTGTCGAAACGTGTGTACGACCATTTCGCCACGGCCTGACCGGCCATGTTCCTGTTTCGCTGGCTGAAGCGCATCATCAAGGCGATCCTCTGGCTCGTCGTCATTGTCGTGTTGATCCCGATCGCCGGGCTGGCCTACGGCTTTCTCACGACGCCGTCGTTGGACACAACACCATTGCCGGGCGTCACCGAGGGTGCCCCGCCGAAGGCGCTGGCCGACAAGGTCCGTGCCGAGATTCCCGGCTACCAGCGGCCGGAGGAATCGACCTTTCTCACCTATCCGGAATGGGCCATCGTCTACGCCGCGCGCGAATATGCCGGCTTCGTCGACAAGAACCAGCCGAGCGGTTTTCCCTATCTCTCCTATATCGGCCGCTTCTGGCAGGACTATGCGATGGTCATCCGCGCCAGCTCCGCCTACAAGTTCAACCTCGACAACCACCAGATGCTGGTGATCATCGGCACCAGCCACACGATCGAGCACGCCATCCAGTGGGCCTATGAAAATACGGTCGGCCGCATTACCGAAGCGACAGCCGGCAAGCGCACCGCCGCCGACATCTACCAGGCCAAGGTCGCGGCCGACTACGCCGGTTTTCTCGACCAGGTGCCGTGGTACCAGTTTCCCTATGCCGAAAAACGTGCCGGCCTGTTTGCCGTCCAGCCGGCAGCGGACGACAGCGCCTTCCGCACCAGCGAACGCAAGCTCGCCTTCGGCCTCGCCGACACCATCAAGCAGGGCTACGCCGATCTGATCAAGTCGGCGCTCGCCGCCACCACCGACCCGGCCTTGCTCGACATTCACGTCTGGGCCAAGGGTCCGGTCAGCGAGGTGACGCGCAACGAGCCCGACACCTTGCTGGAGCGCGATCTCGGCGCCGACGGCACGGTCTTCGTCACCAGGCGCTATCAGGTGTTCACCGACATGATCCCGCGCCTGATCGACAAGGGCGTCTCCTTCGTCGAGATCGGCGGCAATGACGAGATCATGGTCACCATGCTTTCCAATGACGAGATCAATGTTCCCGAAGGTGCACGCACCTTGTTCAGCTACCCGCTTCCGGCGGAACCCTCCACGCGCCGCACTGGCCTGACTGTCGCCGTGCGCAAGCTGCACATCGTGCTGCCGGCGCTGATGACGGCAGGCGCCAGGCTTGAACACGTCTACGATTACTGAGGCCTTTCAGTCACAGCCGGCCTCCACAAGACGTAGCGTGATGCTCCGCCACGCTCATTCCACAATCGCGGCCAAATCCCGCCTTGTTCCGCAACGATTGATGATGCCGTAGACACGTTGTCTTGCGCACATGTGCCAGGCAACTCGGAGGGACACGACCGTGATCAAGACCGCCCTTGTCGCCATGACCATCGTCGGCTGCGATTGCGACGCCAGGCTTTGCGAATATATCGGCGAGACGCCCGCCAAATGGTCGACCATCGCCGAATGCGAAGCGGCGATGAAAAGCCAGATGCTGCACGAGCGCAATTTCGACTATCCGCTGGTCTCCGGCATCTGCCGGATACAGAACTCGTCTTCGTCATCGCAGCTCGCTGCGACCGCTTCCGAGCCTGAATTGACGACGGCCAGTACGGCCGCGACAGACCCGCTGCCACCGGAACTGAGCCATCGGCCCAGTGCTGCGGTCGGAACGCAGGCCACGGCGACGGAAACGGAAGCCGTCCGGCCGGTCGCCTATGAAGCGGCGGTCGATGGCGGCCGCGCCGTGGTCTACCGCACGAAGGCCGGCTACGCCGTGGTCAAGACCGATCTCGGCCGCGCCGCATCGGCAACGATCGGCATCGCCAGGCGTTCGGCGAACTGGCTGGCGGCGAAGCTGCCTGACGGTTTGTAGCCGCCGCTTCAGGCCGTGCCGATCAGTGCCTTGACGGCGCGATAAAAAATCGACGAAAACAGCTCGCCCGGATCGTATTGCAGCTTCTTCGCCAGGAAGGACGGCAGTTCCGGATAGGAGGCAAGCAGCTCCTTGCCTGTGTAGTGGAGCTGGTAGGGCAGGAAAAAACGCCCGCCATGCTTGATCGTCACGTCGATCAGCGCCCTTGTCAGCGCCCGCATCCTGGCATTGCCGTCAGCGTTTGTCGGCTGATTGATGTAGAGCACCAGCGAATAGGCCGGCTCCGGCGCATAATTCAGCGCCACATCCTCCTTGTGGACGATGCGTACCGACGCGTTGAGCACCGGCAGGGTCTGGTTGCGCAGGATCTCGCGCGCTTCCGCGATGAACGGGTTATAGGCCGCCCGCGGGATGAAATACTCGTGCAGGATGTCGGTCTCGTCGAGCAGATCGTTGAACAGATAGGGCACTGAATCGTGCATCGGGTTGTTGCGGGTGACCAGGCAGGCCTCGCCCTCGCCCATTGCCGTCGTCCGCGCCACCGTGCAGCTCTCGAATTGCGGCTCCAGCGTCTTTTCGGTGAACCATTTCAGCTCCTGGAACAGGCTGCCCCATTTCGCCAGGTTGATGATCACCCGCTTGAGCCCGACCGAACCCGGTTCACCGATTGCCGGCTGGTCGGCCGGCGGCTGGTCGGCGACCTTGTCATAGCGGTAGACGATCATATCCTCGAGGAAATTGCCCGGCGCAGTCGACAGATGCCCATAAAACAGACCGATCGCCCTGTTTGGCTCCAGAACCTCGGCGAAGAACGTCGGGAAATCGTCCGATTTTATGATCTCGCGCGAGGTCCGGTAGACGGCGTTGTCGACGATGTCGAGTGTCGCCTCCAGCACCACGCCGAACAGGCCGTAGCCGCCGACGACGTGGCGGAACAGCTCGGTATTTTCGGCCGGTGAGCAGGTCGTCACCGAACCGTCCGCCAGCATCACCCGCATCGATCGGATCGAACCGGCGACCGAGCCGGCCTGGTGGTCCATGCCATGCGCGTTGACCGACAGCGAGCCGCCGACCGAAAAGATGTCGGTCGACTGCATCGCCTTCACCGCGAAGCGCGGGTGCAAAAGGTTCTGGATGTCGTGCCAGCGCGCGCCCGGCTGCAAGGTCAGCGTCTTTGCAGCCGGGTCGATACTGACCTTGTTGAATTTACGCATGTCGAGGACCAGCGCGTTGTCGTCGAAGGCGTGGCCGCCCATCGAATGGCGCACCGCCGCGACCGAGACCTTCAGGCCATTGGCGCGGGCAAAGGCCAGCGCGCTCGCGATGTGGTCTTCCTTGCTGACTTCGATAACGCCGTAGACCGGTGTCATCGACAGGCCGCTGGCATCGTTGATGTTGCCGCCCTTGGTCAGCCATGGCAGCGCCGGATCGTAGGCTGGCGGGCCCTCCAGCGGCTTCTGCGCCAGGTCGATTCCGTCAATGTCGGCGATGCGCCCGGAATTCTTCTGCCCCGACGGACCGCGCGCCAGCCGCGCCACGGTCGTGCCGCCCCAGAGCATCGCGCCGCCGACCACGGTCGTACCCAGCAGCAGCCGCCGCGACAGGCGAAACCCCTTGCGTTCTTCGACCATAGCCCCACCCCACTGCCCCAGGAATAGCGCCTGATGGAGACAAAAACCAGTTGCCAATCAGACGTTCGGCGAACGATGATCCGGTTTGTCTGGCGAAAATGTCGAAAGCAGTCGCATCATGAAGCTTGCAGCCCGTATCGCGCTTGCCCTGTTGCTTGCGTTTGCTCCGGCATCAGCCGACGCGCAGACTCCTGGTCAAGGCGACGACAAGGTCGTCAGCGTAGCTGGCGACGATCCGGAGATTGCGGCCGCTATCGAGCAGGCGCGTGCCAGCCTCGACGACTTCCTGGTATTGGCCGACGCACGCCATCCGGAACGGCCGACTTCCAATTGAAAGTCGTGGTCAGGGACGGGGACGCCACTGAACATTTCTGGGTCTTTCCCTTCCACCGGACGGCGGCCGGATTTGCAGGAACCTTGGACAACGAGCCGCAGACCGTGCACAACGTCGTGGCAGGCCAGGAGATCGAATTCAGCCGGGACGATATTTCCGACTGGGGCTACATGAAGAACGGCCGCCGGGTGGGAAGTTTCACTGTCTGCGTTCTCTTCAAAAAAATGTCGAAGGAAGACGCCGACTATTATCGCCAGAACTATGGCTTCGATTGCTGACGGCTGAATTCTAGTTCAACCGGCTTCTACATCCTTCACGCCGATCTTGCGGACCAGTGCCGCGGTCGCCAGGATCGTGGCCATGTCGGCGATCATCGGCGCAACATGCTTGGCATAGTCGAGCGGCACAGAGATGTCCGGCAGTTCGAAGAAGTTCTTCGTCTGCGGAAGCAGCAGAAAGCCGTCGCTGCCGTTGAGCGCGACGCGTGCCGGTTCCTTCGGCCATGTTTCGCCAAGCCATTCGAGCGCCTGCGCCAGCCGGCCGGTCACCAGCGGCCGCGCCGCTTCGATGTTGTCGGTGTGGAACTCGTAGGCGGCGTCGAGTTCGGGTACGCCGCATGACAGTTGTTCCGTCTTGCTGCCGAACATGCCTCGGAAGAAACCTACCACCATATTGGCACGGCGCGCCGCCACCAAGATTCCCGGGAACGGCGCAATGGTGTCGAACGCGATAATGACGCCCTTGAACGCCTGAGATGTGGTCTTGCCGTTCCTCTCCAGCAGCGTCACCTCATAGAGCTCGAACGCAAAGCCTTCATACCGACCGGAGACGACGTCCTCGAAATACGAACGGTTGAACACGCCAATCGTCTCGCGCGGCAGCCGATCGAAGGAGTTCGGCGTTACGCCATGCTGATAGCGCACGTCCTGGATGAAGCCGAAGACGATCGGCAGCAAACTGTTGCGGAACGTCTGCTGCAATTTGCGCGCCGGCCTGATCGCCTGGAGATAGAGCAGGATCGCCGCCAGGAACCCGCCGATATAGAGGAACACATGCGGGGTCGAGAACCACTGCTCGTTGGGGTCGGCAACCCCGTTGAAGAGCCAGGCCACCAGCGCCACGAAGACAACCACCGATCCGATGAAAAGTGGCACCCGCCAGTGCGTCCGGCGATAGGCCGAAGCCCTTTGCGCCTCGTAGGCCTCGATGTCCTTCCTGAGGCCGGCGATCACCGCTTCGCTCGGCATGAAATCCGCAGTTTCCATCACCCACCCGCCCCACAAGCCCGCCCGCGTTGGGCATGATAGCCGGTTTGGTGGACCGCGTCAGCGCAGCTGTCAGCGCCCGGCACCGAAGATCGCATCGAGGCGGGCCAGAACCATTTGCCTGGATTTTCCCGCCAACGTTTCAACCGGCATCAGCCGCTCGTGATCGCCGGCGCGCAGCCGCATGAAAGCATGCAGCCGGTAGGCGGCGATGGCCCCGCGCGTGCCGGGATCGTCGCTGATGTCGACGACGAGAATGGCGCCGATGCGGCCGGGCCATGGCTGGCGCGCGAAGGCGGTGCCGATGAAATCGCCGAGCCCATAGGCGACGAGCGTCTTGCCGATCCGCTCGATCGGCTGCACGACATGGGCATGATGCCCGGCGATCAGGCCGACGCCATGTTCGGCCAGAAGTCGCGCCATTGCCCGCGTCTTCGCACGTGGAAAATGCCGGAATTCCCAATCCCAATGCGGCACCGCGCAGAGGAGGTCGACACCCGAAGCGGCAGCGTGCGGCCATTGCGTCGGATCGGCTTGCATCGAGACTCGGCCCGCCAACTGAGCCTCGTCGGTATTGCGCCACAAGGTAAAGGCGGCAAGGCCTATGGTCAGCGAACCAACCGCAAACCGCTCGACCGGAGCCGCACTGCCGATCGTGCGGATGCCTAATTGCTCCAGCGCGGCGACGGTCTCGTCGAAGCCGGCAATACCCTGGTCGAGCACATGGTTGTTGGCCAGCGACAGCACCAGTTTTTCACGCGAAATGCCGGCGGCGGCCAGCGCCTCGGCAAGGAACCGCTCGCTCATCGCGTGGTGCGTGCCGAGCCTGGTGCCCCAAACAGCGCTCGGCCGCTCCACCACCGGGCTTTCGCAATTGCCGACCACCAGATCGGCCGAGGCAAGCAGTGCCGCAATCGCCGGATCGCAGTCCGGCGCGCGGCGATTGGCCACCGCCGAGATATCGCCGACGAAAGCCAGCCGCACCGTCCGCGCCGGCAGTGGTTCGAGCAGGGCTGCGGCCGCCGGAGCAAAGCCGCGCGCGTCGCCATTGAGCGAAGGCCGGAGAAAACGCGGCAGCCACGACAGTTTGTAGGAAAGCGGATAGTTCGACACGCGACGCCCAATCGTTTGCCTTGTGTAGACCGTCCGCCGGATTGATTGAAGCGTCGACTGTTGTGGGTGAACCGCAGGCCACAGGCGCAGCGAACCAAATGCGTGTATGATCCACTGCGGAGCGACAAAGGGGCGATCACGATGACGCGTTTTTCCAGGCTGGTGGCGTGCGCCATCATTCTTCTCCTGCCGCTGGCTTCACCCAGCGCCGCGGCTCCCGAAGCGGCGGCCCTGTTCGAGGCAAAAATCGTAGCCGAACGCGACAGCGCTCTTGCCGCTCTGGAAGCCGCCGTGCCAGGCGATCCGGCAGCCGCCTACGCCGCCGGCGCCGGCGAATTCTTCACCGCGCTGGAGATCCTGGCCGGCGGCCTGCACCGCCACGGTTTCGACAGCCCGCAATCCTTCATGCTGCCGCTGATGCGGCTGCCGGTGCCGGACAATGCCAATCCCGAGCCGCTGACCTACGAACAATTCCGCGCCATTCTCGTCGCCTTCCGCGACCGGCTGGAGAAATCCGCAGCCACGCTCGGTTCGGTACCCCCCGACGCCGACATCGGCATGGTCATCGACCTCACCCGCCTCGGCATCGACCTCAACGAGGACGGCACGATCGCGCCGGACGAGAGCGCCGCCGCGATCATGGCGTCTCTGTCACGCGGCGGTGGTGCGCCAGACGCGGCCGCACCCGCCCTCACCTTCCGCTTCGACCGCGCCGACGGCTATTGGCTGCAGGGCTATGCCGAGTTCCTGATGGCGCAGGCCGACTTCTGGCTGGCGCATGATTTCAGAAACACGTTCGACGGCTCCTTCCACATGCTGTTCCCGCGCGCAAAACTGCCGCTGCAGGATACGCTCGTGCCGCTGGACGGTGGCACGAATGGCGGCATCCTGACGTCCGAATGGCGACTAGCCGACTTTATCTCCCTGGTGCATCTCATTAACTGGCAAGTGGTCGAGCCTGAGCGCCGGCAAGCGGCACGCCGCCATCTCATGGAAATGATCCGGCTGTCGCGCGAGGACTGGAAAGCCATCCGCGCCGAAACCGACAATGACCGCGAATGGCTGCCCGGGCCGCAGCAGAAAGGCACCAGCCCGCTGACCGGTCTCGAAGTTGGTGAGCAGCAGGTACAGGCCTGGCTCGCCGCCCTTGATATGGCCGAGGATCTGCTGGAGGGACGCACCTTGCTGCCGCATTTCCGCAGCGCCGACAAAGGCATCAACATGAAGCGCTTCTTCGGCGAGCCGAAGCCCTTCGATCTGGTGCTGTCGATCACCGGCCCGGCCATCGCGCCCTATCTCGAACGCGGCAAGATTCTCACCAGCGAGGAGTTCGATCAGATCCAGCGCCAATTCGGCGGCGCCGGGTTTCTGACATTTGCGCTGTGGTTTAATTGAGCGGCGCACTTCGACGTTGCTCCTGACAGCCTGCTGTCAGCAGCCAAATTGCGCGCGGCACCCTTCACCACTCCGCTCTTTCCATTTTGGCCGATACCTCCCATATTCGGGCCATGGCCAGACTCCCCGACAAGAAAACGCCGCCGCCGGCGAATGACGAGCGCGCTTCGCCGCACAAGCGGCGCAGTCCGCTGACCGATTTCCTCGATGCGTCGGAGCCCCTGTACAAGGGCGGCTTTGCCGAGGCGCCGCAGACCGAGTTCACCGGCGCCCCGCTGACCGGCTCGATCGCCGACTGGGCCGAACAGATCGAGCAGGAAGCCGAGAAGGAAGGGCGTCAAATCTCCCCCCTCGAGGGGGAGATGTCGCCGAAGGCGACAGAGGGGGTCGGCAAAGGAAGCGCTCGGCATCAAGGGTCGCCGAGCACTGCCGCACCGACCCCACCCGGCGGCTCCGCCGCCACCCTCCCCTCGAGGGGGAGGGAAGGCGCCAAGTCTGCCAAGAAAATCCCGGAGCGCTCCTCTTCTCCCGGCCGTACGGCACGCGGCACCTCGATGGGCGGCGCGGCTTCGGCGCGGGAGCGCACTGCGGCCGGTCTCAACCCTGTCGCTGGCCTCGATGTCTCCCTGGAAGAGGCCGAGACCATGGCCTCGGGCGGCGTCACCGCGACCGTCGCGGCGCTGTCGGCGCTGATCGAATCCGGCAATCCGCTGCACAAGGACGGCGTGCTGTGGACGCCGCACCGCCCTGCCCGGCCTGAGAAATCCGAAGGTGGCATCGCCATCAGGATGGTCTCGGATTTCGAGCCGGCCGGCGACCAGCCGACGGCGATCAAGGATCTCGTCGAAGGCGTCGACCGCAACGACCGCACCCAGGTGCTGCTCGGCGTCACCGGCTCGGGCAAGACCTTCACCATGGCCAAGGTGATCGAGGAGACGCAGCGCCCCGCTCTGATCCTGGCGCCCAACAAGACGTTGGCTGCGCAGCTCTACTCCGAGTTCAAGAAATTCTTCCCGGAAAACGCCGTCGAGTATTTCGTCAGTTACTACGACTATTACCAGCCGGAGGCCTATGTGCCACGGACCGACACCTACATCGAGAAGGAATCCTCGATCAACGAGCAGATCGACCGCATGCGCCATTCGGCGACGCGTTCGCTGCTTGAGCGCGACGACGTCATCATCGTCGCCTCGGTGTCCTGCATCTACGGTATCGGCTCGGTCGAGACCTACACGGCGATGACCTTCCAGATGCAGATCGGCGACCGGCTCGACCAGCGCGCGCTGCTCGCCGACCTCGTCGCCCAGCAATACAAGCGCCAGGATATCAATTTCGTCCGCGGTTCGTTCCGGGTGCGCGGCGACACGATCGAGATCTTCCCGGCCCACCTTGAGGATCGCGCCTGGCGCATCTCGCTGTTCGGCGACGAGATCGAGGCGATCACCGAGTTCGATCCGCTGACCGGCCAGAAGACCGGCGAGCTGAAGAGCGTCAAGATCTACGCCAATTCGCACTATGTGACGCCGCGGCCGACCTTGAATCAAGCCATCAAGTCGATCAAGGAAGAACTGAAGTATCGCCTGCAAGAGCTTGAAAAGGCTGGCCGCCTGCTTGAGGCGCAGCGGCTTGAGCAGCGCACCCGCTTCGACCTGGAGATGCTGGAGGCGACCGGGTCCTGCGCCGGCATCGAGAACTATTCGCGCTATCTGACCGGCCGCCAGCCGGGCGATCCGCCTCCAACCTTGTTCGAATACATACCCGACAATGCGCTGGTCTTCGTCGACGAAAGTCACGTCACCATACCGCAGATCGGCGGCATGTATCGCGGCGACTTTCGTCGCAAGGCGACGCTGGCCGAGTATGGTTTCCGCCTGCCGTCCTGCATGGACAACCGGCCGCTGCGCTTCGAGGAATGGGACGCCATGCGCCCGCTCTCCGTCGCGGTTTCGGCGACGCCCGGCGCCTGGGAGATGGAGCAGTCCGGCGGCGTCTTCGCCGAGCAGGTCATCCGCCCGACCGGCCTCATCGACCCGCCGGTCGAAGTACGCCCGGCCAAGACGCAGGTCGACGACGTCGTCGGCGAAATCCGCGAAACCACGAAGGCCGGCTACCGCACGCTGGTGACCGTGCTGACCAAGCGCATGGCCGAGGATTTGACCGAATATCTGCATGAGCAAGGCATACGCGTGCGCTATATGCACTCCGACATCGACACGCTGGAGCGCATCGAGATCCTGCGCGACCTGCGCCTCGGCGCCTTCGACGTGCTCGTCGGCATCAACCTGTTGCGCGAAGGCCTCGACATTCCCGAATGCGGTTTCGTCGCCATTCTCGATGCCGACAAGGAAGGTTTCCTGCGCTCCGAGACATCGCTGATCCAGACGATCGGCCGCGCCGCCAGAAACGTCGACGGCAAGGTCATCCTCTATGCCGACCAGATCACCGGCTCGATGGAGCGGGCAATGGCCGAGACCAACCGCCGTCGCGAAAAGCAGATGGAGTGGAACGCGGCCAACGGCATCACGCCGGAATCGGTCAAGTCGCGCATTTCGGACATCCTGGACTCGGTCTACGAAAAAGATCATGTCCGCGCCGATATCTCGCAGTTCACCGACAGCGCCGGCGCGATGATGGGCAACAATCTGAAAGCGCATCTCGACGCCCTGGACAAGCAGATGCGCGATGCCGCCGCCAATCTCGATTTCGAGAAGGCAGCCCGTATCCGCGACGAGATCAAGCGGCTGCGCGAGATGGAGCTGTCCATCTCCGACGATCCGCTGGCCAAATATGCCGACATGGAAAGCCCGGTCTCGGGCCGCGAAAAGGGCAAGCACAACAAGGGCGTGGCCAAACACCGTACATCGGAGGAACAGGAGCGTTTCCGCAAGCTCGACGAGGCACGTTCGGCCGAAGAGGCGGCCCGGCCCAACCTCTTCCGCAAGCCGGCACTCGACGAGATGGGCGCCGACGGCGCCGTGCCGGTGAAGAAGCCGCTGTTTTCGAAGCCCTCGCTCGACGCCATGGGGCCGGGCACGGATATGCCGACCCCGGCCGGCGCAGTGTCGCGTTCGCTGTTCAAGAAGCAGTCGGCCGAAGAGGCGCACGGCTCCGACTTCGGCATCCCGGGCGAACCGACCAAGCCGCTATTCAAGAAGAACTCGCTCGACGAGATGACCGTGCGGCGGACGGAAAAGCCGGTCGAAGGAAAGGTGCCAGCGAAACCACAGCCGATCTCCCCCCGTGTGGGGGAGATGCGCGGCAGGGCAGAGGGGGGGGCAAAGGAACGCAACGATTCCGCCAAACCCATTGTCCGCCAGCGCAGTGGTATCGGCTCCTACGAAGACCCGGCCGACGCCCGCCGTGAAAAGCGCCGCCCCGGCAAGACGGGGCGCCCGGGACGCTAGCGAGCTTCCCTTCTCCCCTTGGGGGAGAAGGTGGATCGGCGCGCAGCGCCGAGACGGTTGAGGGGTGCTGGACGGATCGCCGTCGGTGCCAAGCTGGAGCACCCCTCATCCGACCGCTTCGCGGCCACCTTCTCCCACAAGTGGAGAAGGGGGAGCCCAGCCACTTGCCATCGGCCCTAGCCTTGGTGTAGCCAGTTTCTACAACTCGAACGTCTTGAAAGGAGGGCTGCGTGTTATTTTCTCACCACCGTCAGCGCGGCCCTGTCTTTGCCCTGCGAGCTAGCTTGCAGGGCTGACCAGGGACGGTCCGGGTTTTTCCCCGCTTCGATTTTTTGGTCTGCCCTTCGTGGTGCGCAATGCCGAGCCTAATGGCTGGCACGTGCACCGTCAAAGTGCATTGAGCCGGGCTCCGGCAAGACCAGAGAAATCAAAATGGCCCTGATCAGCCTCAAATCCCTCGGCGTCACCCTGAATGCGCCGCTGTTTTCCAACCTCGACCTCACCATCGGCACCGGCGACCGGCTCGGCATCGTCGCCGCCAATGGGCGCGGCAAATCCACTTTGCTGAAGTGCCTGACCGGCGAGATGGAGCCGACATCAGGCGACATCACCCGTACGCGCGGCCTGCGCGTCGGCTATGTCGAGCAAGTCGTCCCGGCAGCGCTGGCCGGGCGCAGCTTCCAGCAGGTGGTCGCTGATGCCTTGCCGGCCGGACAGGTCGAAAGCGAACAATGGCGCGTCGATGTGGTTCTTGACTCGCTTGACGTGCCAGAACCGATGCGCGGGCGGCCAATGCAGGCGCTGAGCGGCGGCTGGCAAAGGCTGGCGTTGATCGCCCGCGTCTGGGTCACCGATCCCGACGTCCTGCTTCTCGACGAGCCGACCAACCATCTCGACCTCGGCAAGATCAGCCAGCTCGAGACCTGGCTGAACGCGCTGCCGCGCGAGGTGCCGGTGGTGATCGCCAGCCATGACAGGGCGTTCCTCGATGCCACGACCAACCGCACGCTGTTCCTGCGTCCCGAACAATCACCGGTGTTTTCGCTGCCCTATTCGCGGGCGAGGCTTGCGCTGGACGAGGTCGACGCCTCGACCGAACGCAAGTTCCAGCGCGACATGAAAGTGGCGCAGCAGCTGCGCCGGCAAGCGGCCAAGCTCAACAATATCGGCATCAATTCCGGCAGCGACCTTTTGACGGTCAAGACCAAGCAGCTCAACCAGCGGGCAGAGCGCCTGGAAGAAGCGGCAGCGCCGGCACACCGCGAAAAGTCGGCGGGCGCGATCAAGCTTGCCAACCGCGGCAGCCATGCCAAGGTGCTGATCACGCTCGACGAGTTGGTGGTCGGAACACCTGACGGCACGGTTCTGTTCAGCACCGGCAAGCGCCACATCTGCCAAGGCGACCGCATCGTCCTGCTCGGCCGTAACGGCGTCGGCAAATCACGGCTGATCGGCCTGATCCGGAACGCCATCGTCGAGCCGGAAACGGCGGCGCAAAGCCTGAAGGTGACGCCGTCGACGGTGCTCGGCTATAGCGACCAGGCATTGTCGGGCATCGGCGGCGACGACACGCCGCTGGCGATGCTCTCGCGCAGATTCGATGTCGGCGAGCAGCGCGCCCGCTCGCTGCTGGCGGGCGCCGGCGTCAGCATCGACATGCAGGAGCGCAGGATCGGCGTGCTGTCGGGCGGGCAGAAGGCGCGGCTGATGATGCTGGCGCTCAGGCTCGCCAATCCCAATTTCTATTTGCTCGACGAGCCGACCAATCATTTCGATATCGATGGCCAGGAAGCGCTGGAAGCGGAATTGCTGGAACGTCAGGCGAGCTGCCTGCTTGCCTCGCACGACCGCTCCTTCATCCGCGCGGTTGGCAACCGCTTCTGGCTGATCGAGAAACGGCGGCTGACCGAGATCGATAGCCCGGAGGAGTTCTTCCGGGAGGTTGCCGAAGCCGGCGGCTGAAGGCTTGCGGAAAAAAATTCCGGCGCTCTGTCGGTTGATGATCGCATGCCACGTCCTTGGGTTGCCGACACGGTGATGCCGGCGCCAATCGAGGAGAAAGCAATGTCTATTCTGTCATCCATAGGTCACGCCGTGACGCGTTACTCGGCGGCTCGCGCCCGTTATCGCAGCGAACGCGCCATCCTTTCATTGCCGATCGAGCTGCGCAAAGATATTGGCTGGCCGGAAATCGTCGTCGACGCGCAAAACAGCCCGCGGATTCGCATGGAAGGTTGAAAGGTGGCAGTTGGCCGTCGCGGCAGGCGCCATTTCGAATCCAAAAAACATCGGCCGTGTAGGATCGTCGCCGTTCCGTTCGTCCTGTGGTTCGCAAAGGCAAACCAGACGCAAAGAGGAGCATGACATGAATGACCAGCCGCAGACCCAGCCCGCCGCCAAAGTGCTTGGCGGATTGACGCCCTACCTTCAGTTGGATGGCGCTTTCAAAGCCGCCGAATTTTACCGAAAGGCCTTCGGTGCCGAGCAGGTCTTTGCCTATCCGCCGGACGAACAGGGCCGTACCATGCATATCCATCTCCACATCAACGGTTCGACCCTGATGCTTTCCGACTTCTATCCCGAGCATGGAATGGCCGCTGTGAAGCCGCAGGGCTACACCATGCAGCTCCATCTCGGCAGCGACGACATCGACGCCTGGTGGCAGCGGGCCATCGAGGCGGGCTGCGAGGAAGTCGTGCCGTTGCAAGTGATGTTCTGGGGTGATCGCTGGGGCAATATGCGTGATCCGTTCGGCGTCGAATGGGCAATGAACGCACCGGTGAAAGCAGCTTAGCATTCCACACAGGCTGTGTCTGAAATCACCTCTCCCCGCTCTAATGGGAGAGGAAAACGATCACATGGAGGAAGTCAGATGTCCTATGTCGACGGTTTCGTACTGGCCGTGCCCAAGGCAAATCTCGATGCCTACAAGAAAATGGCGCAGACGGCCGGCGCCGTCTGGAAGGAGCACGGTGCTCTTGCCTACGTCGAATGCGTCGGCGACGACGTCCCTTATGGCGAGCTCACCTCGTTCCCGCGCGCCGTACAGGCCAAGGACGACGAGGTCGTCATCTTCTCGTGGGTGGTCTACGAATCGCGCCAGAGCCGCGACGCGGTGATGGCCAAGGTGATGGCCGACCCGCGCCTCAAGTCGGACTGGGAGACCATGCCATTCGACGGCAAGCGCATGATCTTTGGCGGTTTTCAGCCCTTCATCGAGCTGTAGGCGCCCCTCGATCAAGTTTGTCGTGCAGCGGCTTCAGCCGGTCGCCATAGCGCTTCCACAGGTCGACCGAGCCCTGATACATCGGCTGGCGCACTTGCGCAGCCGACGCCGTTCGCACCGGCCGGTCGGTCTCGTGGAACGACAGCACGGCGTCGTCCCACGGCAGGCCGAGATGGGCGATCAGCGCCCGCGACCGGCCTTCCTGGTCGGCGACGAAATCCTCGTAGCGAACGTCGTGCACGACATCAGGCAGCACGGCATGCCAGTGCGCCATGATGTCGGTGTACAGATTGTGGAAATCGGCGAGCTCGTCGAGATCGTAGCCGTAGCGATGGCTGTCGCCGCGGAAGTGCACCTTGTAGATCGACAGGCAGGTCGCCGCCGCATCGCGCGCGCAATGGATGATCTTGGCCCGCGGCAGCATCATGTGGATGAAACCGACCAACAGGAAATTGCCGGGCATCTTGTCGGTGACGTGTCGAGAACCCGGATAGCGGGCGTGCAGCATGTCGAGATAGGCCTGGCCGGCCTCGGCATAGGCCTTGTCGGGCATGTCGGCAATGCCCCAGGGAAAGCCGCCCTTCATGCTGAGCGGAAACTGCTTGCCGACCGCCGTCTTCAATATGCTGAGCTCGCCGGCGCCATAGACCTGCGGATGGCTGGCGATGATCTGCTCGACCAGCGTGGTGCCGGAACGCGGCATGCCGACGACGAAGATCGGAGTGTCCTCGGCTATCTCGCTCGGCTTGTGCCTTTCAAAAAAGGCCTTGTCGAACACCGCCTTCATCGCCTCGAACTCGCCGCGCGTCTTGCCGGCGTCGTAGTCGATGCCCTGGCGGCGGATCGCGTTGCCTTCGGCGAAATAGTCGAAGGCGCGGCCATACTCCCTGAGGTCGTCATTGGCCTTGCCGAGACCGAAGGAAAGCTGCATGCGCGCCAGGCTGCCTTGCGGCGCCTTGGCGTGCTCCGCCTCCATGCGGGCAAGCTCGGCGTCGCGCTCCTTTTGGCGCTTGACCTGGGTAAGCATCAGCCAGGCCCTCGCCATGCCGGGGTCCACAGCCAGCGCCTGCCTGAAAAGATCCGCAGCCTGGTCGAGATTGCCCTTTTCCATCAGCCCGACACCCAGGCCGTGCAAAAGATCGGCATCCTTCGGCCGGATCGTCAGCGCCTCGCGAAAAACAGCCAGTGCCTCATCCAGCCGGCCCGCTTCCTGCAGCGTTTCGGCAAGCCCGACGCGGGCGCGGACATGGAACGGGTTACGGCCCATCGTGCCGCGATAAATATCCTCGGCGCCTTCGAATTGGCCGAGCTGCTTCAGCGACGAGCCGAGATTGTCACGCGCCGCCAACTGGTCCGGCCGAATCGTCACCACCTTGCGGAAGAGATCGGCGGCGGCCGCGACCCGGCCGAGGTCGCGCAGCACGGTGCCGAGATTGTTGAGGAAATCCGGATTGTTCGGTTGCAGACGCACCGATTGTTCGATCAGCGCCAGCCCCTCGGCGCTGCGCCCGGTCTGGTGCAGCAGAAGCCCGAGGAAATGCGCAGCAGCCGGGTGGTTGGCCTTTTGCGCCAGCACCTGTCGGTAAAGCGCCTCGGCTTCCTGCCGGCGCCCGGCCTGGTGCAGCTGCAGCGCCTGCTGCACGTGCTGGTCGAGCCCCAGCGGCGGCTGTCCGCCTGAGCCGTAACGTGCGCCTGCCGGTTGTCTCGGATCTCTGTTGATGGGAAACCTGCCGTGTTGTCCGCCTGCCGCGATCTAGGCCATCGCTGCGGCGCGTGCAAGAGCAGACGGCGGTCGCTACGAAGCAAAACTTCGAACCCGGGGGAGCCTACCGAAAGTCGGCCGGCGTCAGCACATACATGTTCCTGCGGCCGTGCGAGTAGGCTTGGCGCGCAATCTCGTGGATCGACGAACGCTTGGCGTCGAAGGCGCTGAGAAATTCGGCCTCGGCTCCGCTTGCTGCCGGGTTTGCCGCCGAAAGTGCCGCGACCTCGACAAAGAACGGGACTTCGAGCATGCCGTCATGGCCGACGAAACGAATGCGCTTGGCCGCCGGGTCATAGGAGCGGCTGGGATTGGGAAAATTGAGCGTCATGGCTTGCGCGTCAAATCAGGCGGTTGCTTTCGGCAAGCTGGCGCGCCCGCCGCGCCGTGCCGTCGGTGTCGGCAATCCTTCGCCTTGCCGCCTCGTCGCTTCTTATCGTGAGACGCGGCGACAAGACCTTTATCGGCTTTGCGACAGGACTGACTGCAACTGTCGGGACATCCGGTGTTCTTGCGGAGTTCATGACTCTCTTCCTTCCATTGCTAGATAAATACAAATGCCGGAGGAATTTTTTCGGAAGTTCTTCAAACAATTTTTGAGGTGCACCGGGACCGTATCATCGTTCTGCGGATAACTATAGAAAAGTAATTTGACGTTGGTAGGGGTAAGAGGCCGAAAACTTCTTGAATAAGTCGTATTTTCAGACTAGAGGTATGAAACCGTTTGGGTCATGCTTGGCCCCGCGGTGTCAGGGATTCTCGGCCCGCCAAACTTATCCAAATCGCCGACACCTGGTACCGCAATGCAGGCTCCGCTTCCGGGGCAGGCCGGAAAGAAACTTCAAGGCACGAGAACTTCAAGGCACAAGCGAGAACTTCGAGGCGCACAAGAATGTCTGCTCGCACCACCCATTCCATAGCGCATTTCGCGGCACCTTTCGTGCTTGGCGGGCTGGATGGCATGCAGCCGGCCGGCGACTATGACATCGACCACGACGAAGAACTGATCGACGGCATGTCCTGGCCTGCCTGGCGCCGCGTCGCCACTTTCATCCATCTGCCGGCAAGGACAGTGAAAAGCGCGACCAGCCAGCTTGTCGCCATTGACCATGCCGAGCTCGACGCAGCGCTTCGGCACGACCAGGAGAATGTCACATGATCCGCTTCCAGCAGAATGCGCGGCGCACGGACACGCCGGCGCATATCTTCACCGTCGGCCAGACCGTCCGCATGAAGAGCCGCACCGGCCTTGCCCAAAAGACCGCGGAGCTGTTCCAGATCAAGAGCCGGCTGCCGGTCAAGGACGGCTCGCCGCAATATCGCATCCGCAGCGATCAGGAGACCTATGAGCGGGTCACCACGGAAGACAATCTCGAACCGGTCGACAACCCGGCCAACTGAGCCGACGCGCCACAACGCTGCTTCACATGCTGATAATGCCGCAGATCCGCATCTCCAACGGGAACGGCGCTGAGCTCTACGCCGGCCCCCAGATGGTGCTTATCCGGCCAGGCTGTAGGTCGGTGCGCTAGCAGGGCCCGTCATCGACGACGCGATAATCCGCCGCGCGGGCTTCGCATTCGTTGGGGAATGTGCGCAGTTCGCCATGGCGACGGGCACAGACTGGGCGGTATTCGCGGGTGCAGAATGTCTGCTCCTCACCGCCACCACCACCGCCGCGGCACTCGCCCTCGCGAATGATGCGGTATCCGGCCCGTTCGGCAAGGCAGGCATTGGCGAAGGTCTGGCGGTCGCCGCCGCGCCGGGCACAGACCGGGTCATATTGCCTAGTGCAGAATTGCGGCCCCGGCCGTGGCGGGCGCGGCCCCGGCCCCTCATCATCCACCACGACGGTGCAGGCTGCGAGAATTGCCGACAGGAACAGGATGGAAAAAACCTGCCGCGGAAAGATTGCCGCAAGAAACCGCATGAATGTTCTCTCCCTCGAAACTCCTGCCTGCACAAATGGTGCCTGGGTCAGGCCAATCCTCGTCATTCCGCTGCCAGATGCAACCCCTGTTTGCAACTGGCGAGCCAGGGCGGTATGCCGGCGCAAGCCAAGACAGCACCTGCCCCGCTGGCTGGACCATGCCTGGGTGAAGTCTGGCCGATGACCGCGCAGAGAACCGGGACTATCGGTGCGATGCGTCGGGATGCGCCTGTTGGGGCCGCCCGCGGCTGTGTCTTGCAAGCATCACGTTTCCGTGCGATAAATTTTGTGTTCGGGCATTTGCGACCCGGAGAGCGGAACGTTTTGGACGACCTTTCCCCGATACTGTGAATCTCTGACAGCCCCGTTTTCGGCGGGGGGTTTTACCCATGCGCCAATGCATGACTGCCGAAGCAACCACCGGGACTTGCCCAGGCGCCAGGCGGCGGGCGGAACCACCAAGACTGACACGGGTGAAGGAGTTTCCCCAATGGCCCAGACCGGCACCGTTAAATTCTTCAACGCTACCAAAGGCTTCGGCTTCATCACGCCCGATGGCGGCGCCAAGGATGTGTTCGTCCACATCTCGGCGATCGAGGCTTCCGGGCTGCGCACGCTCGTCGACGGTCAGAAGGTCACCTTCGATGTCGAGCCCGACCGTATGGGCAAGGGTCCGAAAGCGGTCAATCTCCGCGCCGCCTGAACGGCGGCGTGCCGCGCGTCCTTTCGGGGTGTGAGGATGCTGCAAGGCTTTTGAGTGAACTTGAATTCTGTAAAGGCGCGGCGGTTTTCGTCGCGCCTTTTGTGTTCCGGGATGCTTGCCGGCACCCGCAAAACTTTCTCTTGCCGATGGCACTAAAATAAAGGACAAATTTCCGTCCGGGCATTTGCCGGCCCGAGACTGGACTTGTGGGATCAAAGGAGCTTCCCATGCCGCAGACCGGCACCGTCAAATTCTTCAATCACGCCAAGGGCTTCGGCTTCATCACGCCGGACGACGGGGCAAAGGATGTCTTCGTCCATATTTCGGCCGTGCAGGCGTCGGGTCTTCCCGGTCTCGAGGATGGGCAGAAAGTGACATTCGACACCGAGCCGGACAAGCGCGGCAAGGGTCCGAAAGCCGTCAACCTGTCGATCGGCTGAACCACCCCCGGGCAGAATGGACGTGGGCCGGTCTGGCCTGCGGTATTTGCCGCACGCTTGAACCGCCCAGTTAGATGAACCGCCTGGCCAAATTTCGTTCAGCCCCCGTTCAGCCACGGTCGCATATTAATCTTCGTTAAAGCCGGACCGCATCCCCCGAAACGACCCGGGCCGGCACGAAGGAGACTGACATGAACCGAATTTTCAAGACTGCCATCCTGTCCGCCGCGGTCGTTGCGACCACGCTTGCGACCTTGCCCGCGGCCAATGCCGACGAATGGCGCCATCACCGCCGGCACCACGGCCACGGCGACGCCGTTGCGGCCGGCGTGCTCGGCCTTGCGGCCGGTGCCCTGATCGGCGGTGCGCTCGCCAGCCCGCAGCCCCGCTATTACGACCCGGCCTATGATGATGAATACTACAGGCCTGCCCCGGTGCGCCGTTATTACGTGCAGCCGCGAGTGGCCTATGCCGAAAGCTATGCGGAGCCGTGGACCCGCGGCTGGTACGAATACTGCTCGGACCGCTACCGGAGCTTCAACGCCCGTACCGGCACGTTCACCGGCTATGACGGCGAACAGCATTTCTGCACCGCCAATTAGCGGAGGCAGTTTCCCGTCGGAAAAAAGCGCGGTCGCACAGGCCGCGCTTTTTGTTTCCGGCAAGCGGTTTCAGACCAGAAAAGGATTGCTCCGCCGCTCCTCACCAAAACGGCCGCCGGGACCATGGCCGCAGATAAAGCCGATGTCGTCGCCCAACGGCAAAAGCTTCTCCTTGATCGAGGCGATCAGCGCGGCGTGGTTGCCGCCCGGCAGATCGGTGCGGCCGACCGAACCGCGGAACAGCACGTCGCCGACATGGGCGAACTTCGCAGCCCGGCTATAGTAGACGACGTGGCCGGGTGCATGGCCCGGACAATGGAGCACCTCGAACACGTGCGAGCCGAACGAAACGGTCTCGCCTTCGGCAAGGAACCGGTCGGGGACACAGTTGCGCACGGGATCGGTGATGCCGTAGCGCTTTGCCTGGTTCTCGAGATTGGCGAGCAGCGGCCGGTCGGCGGCATGCGGACCGATGATCTCGATACCGAGCGCCTCCTTCAACCCCATGGCCCCGCCGGCATGGTCGATATGGCCGTGCGTAATCCAGATCGCGCCGGCAGTGATCGCATTGTCCTCGAGCGCCGCCAGCACCTTGTCGATGTCGCCGCCCGGATCGACGACAACGCCTTGCCTGTCGTCCATGTCGAAGAGGATGGTGCAGTTCTGCTGGAACGGCGTGACCGGCACGATGCCGGCGTTGAGCTGACCCATATTCGTCCTTTCACGCTGTCGGAGCGCTGCGCGTCCCCTCGAACGCGTCAGGAGAGCTCCAACCTTGAACCAGGCCCTGATGTAGAGACACACGCGAACGGCGTCCACCGCTCCCACAAACGGCAAACGAAATGGGCGGCCGAAGCCGCCCATTTGAAAACCTGAAACGTCAAAGCTTATTTCTTCATCGCGTTCATGACCGCACCGATGATGCCGGTCAGGATGGCGCCGCCGCCGGCACCGCCAACGATATTTGAAATGTTCAACGCGCTGCCGGCCCCTGCCGCCGTGGCGGCGGCTGCCGGATCGACCGAGCCACCCAGCAGACTGTTGAGGATGGCCGCACCGCCGACGCCGCCGACAGCGCCGCCCAGGATTTTGGTAAGCTGCCCCATCGCCGCAGTCTTGATAGCCGCGCCAACCGCCTGACCACCGATGATACCCGTAATCACCTGAATAATGATCGGAAGAAGCGTGTTCATATCCATATTTCCAGTCCCTCCATAGCTGCCAGCCTCCCGGGCCGACCCCATCATGAGACGCCGAATTGTGTGAAAGTCAAATGCAGAAGCGCTTAAATAAAAGGGGCGGCCCGAAAACCGCCCTTACTAGTTAAAAAAGCTGTGACTTTCGTTATTCTGCAGCGATTGCGTGCTTGGGCTGAACGGCCGCAGAATAGTCATTCATCAGCGTCTTGGCGATTTCGCCGACCTCGAATCGGTATGGACCGATCTCCGAAACCGGCGTCACCTCGGCTGCCGTCCCGGTGAGGAAGCACTGCTGGAAGCCTTCAAGCTCATCCGGCATGATGGCGCGCTCGATCACCTCCAAACCGCGGTCCTTGGCAAGGCCGATAACCGTGCGGCGGGTGATGCCGTCGAGGAAGCAATCAGGCTTGGGCGTATGGATCTTGCCGTCCTTGACGAAGAAGATGTTGGCGCCTGTCGCTTCCGCCACCTGGCCACGCCAGTCGAGCATCATGGCATCGGCATAGCCCTTGGCCTCGGCGGCATGCTTGGACATGGTGCAGATCATGTAGAGGCCGGCCGCCTTCGATTTCGACGGTGCGGTGCGCGGGTCGGGGCGGCGCCATTCGGCCATGTCGAGGCGGATCCCCTTGAGCTTCTGCGCCGGGTCGAAATAGCTTGGCCACTGCCAGATGGCGATGGCGCAGTTGATCCGACTGTTCTGTGCGGAAACGCCCATCTGTTCGCTGCCGCGCCACGCGATCGGCCGGACATAGGCGTCCTGGAAACCTTGCTTCTTCAACAGCGTGCGGCAGGCGTCGTCGATCTCGGCGACCGAGTAGGGTATCTTGAAGCCAAGCAGGCGCGCCGATTCATGCAGGCGTTCGGTGTGGTCGGTCAGCTTGAAAATTTCGCCCCCATAAGCGCGCTCGCCCTCGAATACCGCGCTGGCGTAGTGCAGCCCGTGGGTCAAGACGTGGATCTTGGCGTCGGCCCATTTGACGAATTCGCCGTTCATCCAGATAAAGCCGTCCAGTTGGTCGAAGGGAACGGATGCCATGGTAACCTCCCGCGGGCGGCAGCCCGCACATCATTGTGTCGTTGCGTGTTTCGCCTCGGCCGCTGCGGGCGGCCATTGTCTCAAAGCGTAGGCGGATATTTAAGGTCTGGCAAACTCAGGAAGTTCCGGAAAAAACGGCTTCGCTTGCCTTTTCGTTCGCAATCCGCCGAAAAGCTTGCCAAAAATTACCATCGCGCGGAAAATACGTCAATAGTGCTGACATAATTTCCTGCTTCACACGGAGAAAAGATGACGAGCCACGCAGCCGCAGAGCCGATCAGGACGGCGATCACCGACGAGGACGGCATCGATTTCGCCATCATCGAGTTGTTCTTCTTCGCCTATCGCGACTTTACCTCCGATCCGGACCAGATCCTGGCCGATTACGGTTTTGGCCGCGCCCATCATCGGGTGTTGCATTTTGTCAATCGCCGGCCCGGCCTGACGGTCGCCGAGCTCCTCGATGTGCTCAAGATCACCAAGCAGAGCCTGGCGCGCGTGCTCAAGCAACTGATCGACACCGACCATATCGTGCAATTGCAGGGCCCCCGCGACCGCCGCCAGCGCGAGCTTTATCCGACGGCCAAGGGCCGTGCTCTGGCGCTGGCACTGGCGCGGCCACAGTCGCGCCGCATCCATGCTGCATTGGAAGATTCCGGAGCCACCGAACGCGCCGTTATCGAACGGTTCCTTGAAGCGATGGTAAATCCGGAACTAAGGGCGCAGATCGACATTGTGCCCGCAAAGATGTCAGGGAAAAACCATGGAGACCATTGAGAGGGTTGATCATCCGACAGCACCGGAAGACGACGCGCCGCATCTGCTGGTGGTCGACGACGACACCCGTATCCGCAATCTTCTGAAACAGTATCTGACCGAAAACGGTTTTCGCGTCACCGTCGCCGGAAATTCCGGCGAGGCGAGGCGCAAGCTCGCCGGCCTCGACTTCGATCTGATCGTGCTCGACGTCATGATGCCGGGTGAAAGCGGCGTCGATCTCACCAAGGCGCTGCGGGCCGAGAAAAACGTGCCGATCCTGATGCTCACCGCACTGTCCGAAACCGACAGCCGGATCACCGGGCTCGAGGCCGGTGCCGACGACTATCTGCCTAAACCGTTCGACCCGCGCGAGCTGATCCTGCGCATCAACAATATCCTGCGCCGCGGCGGCCCCGCGACGACGCCCAAGGTCGAACAGCTGGTCTTTGGCCCCTATACGTTCCAGATCGCCAGGCGTGAGCTGAAGCGCGGCGGCGAGGCGCTCAAGCTGACCGACCGCGAGCAGGAAATCCTGGCGATCTTCGCTGCGCGTGCCGGCGAGACGATACCGCGGCATGAGCTTGTCGGCGATGAATCCGAGGTCGGCGAGCGCACGATCGACGTCCAGATCAACCGGCTGCGCCGCAAGATCGAACGCGATCCGTCCAATCCGGTCTGGCTGCAGACCGTGCGCGGTATTGGGTATCGGCTCAGCGTGGAATAGAATGCCGCCGACAGCGGCCCTTTGCCGGGTCCCGGTGAGCGAAAGGACGAATGGCGACCACGCAACTCGAACGGCCGGGAGATGGCGGCTTCAGCGCCCGCGCGACGCGGGCGCTCAAGGCCGTGCCGCGCGCCTGGAACCGTTTCTGGCGCCTGGTGTCGCTTTACATGCCGAAGCGGCTCTATGCCCGCTCGCTGATCATCGTCATCGCGCCAATGATCATGCTGCAGTCGGTCGTCGCCTTTGTCTTCATGGAGCGCCACTGGCAGACCGTGACGCAACGCCTGTCGCAGGCCACGGTGCGCGACATCGCCGCCATCATCGACCTGATAGAGACCTATCCGCATGACGCCGACTACGCCAACGTCATCCGCATCGCCCAGGATCGCATGCAGCTGAAGGTCGACCTCCTCCCGCCCGACCCGCTGCCGCCACCCGGGCCAAAGCCGTTCTTCTCGATCCTCGACGAGATCCTTTCGTCCGAGATCACCCGCCAGATCAACCGTCCGTTCTGGATCGATACGGTCGGCAATTCCAATATCGTCGAGGTCCGCGTCCAGCTCGAGAACAAGGTGCTGCGCGTCTTCGTGCGCCGCAGCCAGGCCTATGCATCGAACACCCATATTTTCCTGATCTGGATGGTCGGCACCTCGCTGGTGCTGCTGATGATAGCCATTCCCTTCCTGCGCAACCAGATCCGGCCGATTCTGACGCTGGCCGAGGCGGCCGAGAGCTTCGGCAAGGGCCGGCCGATGCCGCGCGATTTTCGCCCGCGCGGCGCGGAGGAAGTCCGCCGCGCCGGCTTTGCCTTCATCCAGATGCGCGAACGCATCGAACGTCAGCTCGAGCAGCGCACCGCCATGCTGAGCGGCGTCAGCCACGATCTGAGGACCATCCTCACCCGCTTCAAGCTGCAATTGGCGCTTGCCGGGACCAAGGCGGCCGATACCCAGGCACTCGACCAGGACATCGACGACATGCAGTCGATGCTGGAAGGCTACCTTGCCTTTGCACGCGGCGAAGCTTCGGAAGATGCCGGTCAGTTCGATCTCGAAGCCTTCTTCGACAAGCTTCGCGAGGAAGCCGCGCTGCGCAAGCGCAAGCTGTCGACCGTGCTTGTCGGCGATCCGCATGTGCACGTGCGCCCCAATGCCTTTGCGCGGCTGCTGTCCAACGTCGTCGGCAATGCATTCCGCTATGCCAAGACGGTGGAGATCAATGCCAATCATGGGCGCGGTTCGCTGCTCGTCACCATCGACGATGACGGCCCGGGAATTCCGCCCGAAAAGCGAGAAGATGTATTCAAGCCGTTCGTGCGGCTGGACGAGGCCCGCAACCTCGACGCCAGCGGCACCGGCCTTGGCCTCTCCATCGCACGAGACATTGCCCGCAGCCATGGTGGCGACATTGTCCTCGAACGCAGCCCGCTCGGCGGCCTTCGGGCGGTGATCAAGGTCCCCGCTTGACGGCAGCGACACCCGGCCTTCATCGGCCCGTCATGAAACCATGGTGAAGAGCGCCAATGAAGCGCGCGATCCTGATTGATTCGGCCCTGCGGCCTCATTTCGACCCCGCGCCTGCCCGGGTGCGCTGGTGCGACGCCCGAGCTGCGGCGTGGTCGCCGCTCAGGCGTAGCGGCGAGGCAATCAAGCTTGCCGCCAAGGGACCGCCATGCGCATCCTGATGGTCACCGACGCCTGGCGCCCGCAAGTCAACGGCGTCGTCCACACGCTGGAGCGTCTCTCGGAGACCCTGAAATCCTTCGATATCGAGACGGACTTCCTGACGCCGAATATCTTTCGCACCCTGCCTCTGCCGACCTATCCCGATATCAGGCTGGCGCTGACGACGCCGCACCGCGTGGCGCAGCTGATCGAGGCACGCAAGGTGGACCACATCCATATCGTCACCGAAGGACCGCTCGGCATTATGGCCCGGCGCTACTGCCGCAACGCCGGCCGCCCGTTCACGACCAGCTATCACACACGTTTTCCGGAATATCTGAGCGCGCGCCTGCCGGTGCCTGAAGCATGGGCCTATCGCTGGCTGCGTGATTTCCACAATTCAGGACAGGGCACGCTGGTTGCCACCCAGTCGCTTGCCGACGATCTTGCGGCGCGCGGCTTCACCAAGCTCCGGCCGTGGACGCGCGGCGTCGACACCGACCATTTTCGGCCGGACAAAAGAAAGGACCTGGGATTTCCCGGACCGATCTTCCTCTGCGTCGGCCGCGTCGCGATCGAAAAGAACCTGCCGGCCTTCCTAGACCTCGACCTGCCTGGCAGCAAGTTGGTCGTAGGCGAAGGGCCGGAATTGGCGAAGCTGAAGGCCAGATATCCCGATGCCCATTTCCTTGGCCATCGTCCGAACGACGAACTGGCCGAGATCTACGCCTCGGCCGATGTTTTCGTCTTCCCCAGCCGTACCGACACGTTCGGCAACGTCATCATCGAGGCGCTGGCCAGCGGCACGCCGGTCGCAGCCTATCCCGTCACCGGACCCATCGATATTGTGGGTGACGGCATCGGCGGCGCGGTGTCGGACGACCTGCGGCAAGCAGCGCTCGCCGCCCTTTGCGTAGACCGCGCCGAGGCGCGGCAACGCGCAATGCGCTACAGCTGGAAGGCCTGCGCGGAAATGTTCATGGAAACGGTCGAAGAAGCGCTGGGTACCAGGCGTAAACTGGCTGCGTGAACAACAGCGCAGCTAGAACAACCTGCCGCCGTCCGGCACTTTGCGTTCGATTGCCCCAAGCACCACCGCGCCCTCTTCATCGGGAAAGCCGAGCGTCAGCACTTCCGACATGAATGGCCCGATCTGACGCGGCGGGAAATTGACCACAGCGAACACCTGCCGGCCGATCAGGGTTTCGGGCAAATAGTATTTCGTGATCTGGGCCGAGGACTTCTTCACCCCGATCACGGGACCGAAATCGATTTTCAACTTGATCGCCGGCTTGCGCGCCTCGGGAAAAGGCTCTGCCTCGACGATCGTGCCGGCGCGGATGTCGACGCGGTCGAAATCGGCAAAGCTGATCTCGGGTTTTCGCGCGTTGCTCGAAACCATCGACGGTCAGGCGTTTCCGTAGGTTTCGAACAGCACGCCGGCCAACGCATCCTTGGCCGAAGTTCCCGACCAGACGACGAACTGGAACGCCTGGAAATAGCATTCGCAGGCCTCCAGCGCCGACGACAGCAGCACCTCGACCTGCTGGCTCGACGGCTCGACCCCACCGGCCAGCAGCAGCGACTGGCGGAACATGATGGCGCCTTCCTGCTCCCAGAGATCGAAATGGCCAAACAGCATCTGCTCGTTGATCAGCGAAAGCAGCCGCATCACCTCGAGCGCGCGCGCCTCCGGGACCTTGATGTCGAAGGCGCAGGCCAGGTGCAGCGCCTCGTAGTCCTCCATCCAGGAGAATGAAACGTGGTAGTCGGTCCAGCTTCCGGCAACCGAGATCGAGATCTCGTCGTCGCCGGCCCGCTCGAAGGACCAATCGTTATTGTGCGCCACCTGCTCGATAACATCCACCGGATGGATTTCGCGGGAGAATTCGAGTTCGAGAAGTTCCATGAAATGCTTCCTGTCGTTCTGGGAGCGCCACCACACGCTCCGCGGGAGAGGCACACTCGAACAATTCTGCCTAGAACTCGGACGGCCAGGACTTCGTCAACGCAAAGACCCCGGACCGGACCCCACCGCCCGGCGCATGACCCTGCTCCGAATCATGCAACAAATTCAGTCTATTGATCGGGAGTCGCGTGACCAGCCAAATTTTTCGCACTGCGTCATTCGCATGTGGAAAGGCGCTGTCACAAAGATTCACGCAGTGCCGGTAAGCGATTCACGACAAAGCGCTTTTTGCGATCCGGCTTTGTGGAAAAGTTTAACGATTTATTTCTTTTTATTTTTTTGCACGCGGCTTTGACGCAGCCGCAGGCGCTGGTTGACCGGTCAATTCGGCAAGCCTGGCCTCGAGCGCCTCGATGCGAGCGGCGAGGCGGGTGTTTTCTTCCCTGGCCTTCGCCGCCATGTCGCGAGCGGCCTCGAATTCCTCGCGCTGCACCACGTCCATGGAGTTGAGTATGCGCTCGGCCTGGCCCCTGAAGGCGGTCTCCACCTCGCGCCGCACGCCTTGCGCGGCACCGGCTGCATCGGTCATCAGCTTGGCGAATTCATCGAGAATGCGGTTCGGTCCGGTCGCCATGGCAAATCCTCGCTTGGTCGAATTGACGTAGTGGCGCGCGATTCGGAATGCAAGCATATGCTTGCCTTGACCCCGCCAAAAGCCTGCCGCATGGTCCGCGCCCGAACCTGATTGGGAACCCGGAGACCCTGTTGAGCGAATATTTGCTGCCGCTGGCCGCCCTGCCCTTTCCCAACATCGACCCGGTCATCGTCCGGATCGGACCGCTGGCGGTGCATTGGTACGGCGTCGGCTACATCGTCGGCATTCTGTTCGCCTGGTGGTATGCCAAGCGCCTCGTCACCAACCCAAAACTGTGGCCCGACGGCACCCTGCCGATGAAGCCCGTCGACCTCGACGACTTCATCGTCTGGGCAGCCATCGGTGTGGTGCTCGGCGGACGCACCGGCTACGTGCTGTTCTACGACCTGCCGCGCTACATCGCCAATCCGCTCGATATCGTCGCCGTCTGGCAGGGCGGCATGTCGTTTCATGGCGGTCTGATCGGCGTCATTGTCGCAATGACGCTGTTTTCCCGGTCTCGCGGCATCCGCACATGGTCGCTGTTCGACGTGGTTGCCGCCGGCGTGCCGGTGGGGCTTGGCCTCGTTCGCCTGGCAAACTTCATCAATTCCGAACTATGGGGCCGGCCGACCGACGTTCCATGGGCATTCGAATTCCCCAATGGCGGTCCATTTGCACGCCATCCGAGCCAGATCTACGAGGCGCTCCTCGAAGGGCTGGTGTTGTTCCTTATCCTGCGCTTCCTCACCCATTCGCGGCTCAAGCTGAAGACGCCGCGCTTCGTCGGCGGCGCCTTCATCGCCGGCTATGGCGCCTCGCGCATCTTCGTCGAATTCTTTCGCGAGCCCGACCAGCAGCTTGGCTACCTCCTTGGCACGAGCTGGCTCACCATGGGAATGGTGCTGTCACTGCCGATGGTGCTGGCCGGCATCTGGGCGATGGCTACAGCCAAGCCGGTGACAAAACCGCAGCCGGCATGACGCGGCTGAAGACCCGCATCGCCGAGCTGATCGGTGCGGTGGGACCGATCCCCATCAGCGAATACATGGCGCTCTGCCTGTTCGATCCGCTGGACGGCTACTATACGACACGCGAGCCGTTCGGCGCCGCCGGCGACTTCGTCACCGCGCCGGAGATCAGCCAGATGTTTGGCGAACTGGTCGCCATCTGGCTCTACCAGGCGTGGCTGGCGATCGACCGGCCGACGCCGGTCGCCATCGCCGAAATAGGCCCCGGCCGCGGCACGCTGATGAGAGATATGCTGCGCACGCTTTCGCGGCTCGATCCGACGCTTACCGCCAGCGCATCGTTCGCCTTGATCGAGACCAGTCCGCGGTTGACCGAGGTCCAGAAACGAACGCTTGCCGGGACGTCGGCCACCGTCGCCTGGCATGAGGCCGTGGACACACTACCGCAGGCGCCGCTTCTGATTGTTGGTAATGAGCTGTTTGACGCGGTGCCCATCCGCCAGTTCGTCCGCGCCGGAGCCGGCTGGCGCGAGCGGATGATCGGTCTCGACGATGCGAACCGGCTGCGCTTTTTCGTCGGCGCCGGCTCGCTCGACCCGATGCTGCTGCCGGAGGGTGCCGAGAATGCGCCGCAAGGTGCTATCGTCGAGGTGGCGCCAGCCCGCGCCGCCCTGATGGCGGCCATCGCCGGGCGACTTGCCGGATTTGGCGGCGCCGGCCTGTTTCTCGACTACGGTCACCTCCAGCCCGGGATCGGCGACACCTTGCAGGCCTTGCGCAAGCACGGTCATGAGGACGTGCTGGCCAATCCGGGGCAGGCCGATCTCACAGCCCATGTCGATTTCGCTGCCCTCGCGGCAACCGTTCGGGCACACAGCCTCGATGCCCACCTCTCAACGCAAGGTGAATTCCTGCTCAAGATGGGGCTTCTCGAACGAGCTGGCCGGCTCGGCGCCAATGCCGATGAGGCAGCTCGCGAAAAGATCGCGGCCGACGTCGAGCGCCTCGCCGGCCCGCTGGCCATGGGCGAACTCTTCAAGGTGCTTGCCGTCCTCCCCGCCGGCATTGCCGTTCCGCCGTTTCCAAGCACGGATTGACTTTTCGCTGCCGCCTCTCTCACTCTCCCGTCTCCGACTAGCGCCCGACATCAACTGCGCCAGCCTTCAACTGACCAGCCTTCAACTGACCAGCCTTCAACTGCGCCCCTTCAACTCGCTTGACGAAATCGCCCATACGGACAACAAAGCCGCCATGCTGAATCAGACCAAACCGGATCCCGTTCGGTCGCCCTTGCTGGAAACGGCGCAAGGCATCCGCCACGGCTACTTCACGCGCGTCGGCGGCATTTCCAGCGGCATCTACCGGGGCCTCAACATCGGCACCGGCTCGAACGACGACCAGACGCTGGTGCGCGAGAATCGCCGCCGGGTCGCCGAATGGATGGGCGTGCCTGCAAACCATCTGCTGACCGCTCACCAAGTTCATTCGCCGGACGTCGTCATTGCCAGGGAGCCTTTTGCCGGCGAGCGGCCCAAGGCCGACGCCATTGTCACCGACCGGCCGGGCATTGCCGTCGGTGCCTCGACCGCCGACTGCGGACCGGTCCTCTTCGCCGACGCCGAGGCGCGCATTATCGGCGCCGCCCATGCCGGCTGGAAAGGCGCCTTCACCGGAGTGCTGGAAAACACCATCGCGGCAATGGAAAGCCTCGGCGCCCGGCGCGACCGCATCGTCGCAGTGCTCGGTCCTTCGATCGGCCCACGGAATTACGAAGTCGGACCGGAATTCGTCGCCCGTTTCGTCGACGCCGATGCCGGCAGTGCCCGCTATTTCGCGCCCTCCGCAAATGCCGGACACGCGATGTTCGATCTCAACCGCTACACGGTCGACCGGCTGACCAAGGCTGGCGTCAATGCCGAAGGACTTGGCCGCTGCACCTATGCCGAGGAAGAGCTTTTCTACTCCTATCGGCGCAGCACGCATCGCGACGAGCCCGACTACGGGCGGCAGGTTTCGGCAATCGTTTTGGAGGCTGACTGATGGCTCTGCATTTCGAACGCTCGGAATTCGACGCGCGGCGCGATCGACTGATGATCGAGATCGCCGAAAAGAAGCTCGACGCCGTCCTGCTGTTTGCCCAGGAAAGCATGTATTGGCTGACCGGCTACGACACCTTCGGCTTCTGCTTTTTCCAGTGCCTGGTGGTCAAGGCCGACGGCTCGATGGTGCTGCTGACGCGTTCGGCCGACTTGCGCCAGGCGCGCCACACCTCGATCATCGACAACATCGTTTTGTGGACGGACCGCAACGGCGCCAATCCGGCGGTAGACCTGCGCAATCTGCTCAACGAGCTTGACCTGCTCGGCGCCCGGATCGGCGTCGAATACGACACCCACGGCCTGACCGCCTATAATGGCCGGCGCCTCGACGAGCAGTTGCAGACCTTCGGGCAGATCGCGGATGCCTCCGGCATTGTCAGCCGGCTACGGCTATTCAAGAGCCCGGCAGAAATCGCCAAGGCGGAAAAAGCCGCAAATCTGGCCGACGACGCGCTGGACGCAGCACTGCCGCTGATCAAGCAGGGTGGCGATGAGGCGCTGATCCTCGCCGCCATGCAAGGTGCGATCTTTGCCGGCGGCGGCGATTATCCGGCCAACGAGTTCATCATCGGCTCCGGAGTCGACGCCCTGCTTTGCCGCTACAAGGCCGGTCGCCGCAAGCTCACCAAGAACGACCAGCTGACGCTCGAATGGGCCGGTGTCTTCCACCACTACCATGCGGCAATGATGCGCACGGTGTTGACCGGCAAGGTATCGAAACGCCACCAGGAATTGTTCGATGCCGCCCGCGCCGCGCTACTTGCAGTCGAGAAGGCGATGACGCCCGGCAATACGTTCGGCGACGTGTTCGACGCCCATGCCCGCACCCTCGAAGCCCACAACTTGACCAAGCACCGGCTCAATGCCTGCGGCTATTCGCTCGGCGCCCGCTTCACCCCGTCCTGGATGGATATGCCGATGTTCTATCAGGGTAATCCCGAACCGATTGCGCCGAACATGACGCTGTTCGCCCATATGATCATCATGGACTCCGAAACCGAAACCGCGATGACGCTTGGCCGCACCTATCTGACCACCGAATCCCAGCCGAAGCCGCTGTCCCGCCATGATCTCGACTTGATCGTGCAGTGAATCCATAATGGAGAGAGTGTGAGGGGCGTTCGTCGCCAAGGAGTTTTCAGGCTAATGAGACGATCGCATGTGACGACCGTGTCATTGCTCGTGGCGCTGGCACTGGCGGCCTGCACCAATGCGAAGGACGTTCTCGAACCCTCGGCCATTGCCCCGCAATCGACGCAATCCCTCTCCGGAGCCGGAGGTGCCGCGACGCCCCCCGCAACTCCGGCTCAGCCTGCCGGCACCGCGCAAACTGCAGATACGGCGCAGCCTTCCGCTGCAGCAGCCGTGCCGCTCGCCAAAAGCGCGGCTGCCATTGCGCGGACCCGGCTGCAGGTGGCGCCGATCGTCGGCGCCTCGGTAGAAGCCGCGACACCGCTGACCGCCGAGCTTCAGACACGCGCCAGGCAGCGCGGCATCACCTTGGCCGGCAGCACCGACCAGACCCCAACGCATGTGCTCAAGGGCTATTTCTCGACCATGACGGAAGGCAAGGACACTACCGTCATCTATGTCTGGGACATCTATGACCCGGCCGGCAACCGGCTGCATCGCATCAACGGCCAGCAGAAGGCGCCCTCTGTTGGCGGCGGCGAAGGCTGGACGGCGGTCGCGCCTGCGACCATGCAGGCAATTGCCGACCAGACAATCGACCAGTTCGCCACCTGGCTTGGCGGCGGCGCCGGCTGACCTGGAGCATAATTCCGAAAGTGAAATCCGGTTTTCGGAAAAGATCATACTCAGACTGAAAGATAGAGCTATGCCGATTCCGTCGGCGTCGAAGTGGACCTATCGCCGCATCGTCAAGCCGTAAGCGTTTATTGAGATTAGCCGGCGGATTCCCATTCACGACGCTTGCAATACCGGCGCGGGCCGCTAAAAGCCCGACTAAGAGGCTGGAGTGCTATCGGAGTCTCTCAATCCTTCGCCAGGAACGGTGCATGAAGCTCTTCGCGGGCAATTCCAACAGGGTGCTGGCCGAATCAGTCGCCCGCTACCTCAACATTCCGCTGGGCAAGGCCAGCGTCAGGCGCTTCGCCGACCAGGAAATCTTCGTCGAGATCCAGGAGAATGTGCGCGGCGAGGACGTCTTCATCCTGCAGTCCACCTCGTTCCCGACCAACGATCATTTGATGGAACTGCTCATCATGATCGACGCCTTCATGCGCTCTTCGGCCAAGCGCATCACTGCGGTTATTCCTTATTTCGGCTATGCCAGGCAGGATCGCCGTGCCTCGGGCCGCACACCGATCTCGGCCAAGCTGGTCGCCAACATGATCACCAGGGCGGGCGTCAACCGGGTGCTGACCCTGGATCTCCATGCCGGCCAGATTCAAGGCTTCTTCGACATCCCGACCGACAATCTGTTTTCCGTGCCGGTCATGGCCCGCGACGTAAAGGCGAAATACAAGCAGCTTGCCAATGTCATGGTGGTGTCGCCGGATGTCGGCGGCGTGGTCCGCGCCCGCGCGCTCGCCAAGCGCATCGACGCCCAGCTTGCCATCGTCGACAAGCGCCGCGAGCGCCCGGGCGAATCGGAAGTCATGAACGTCATCGGTGACGTGCGCGGCAAGGATTGCCTGTTGATCGACGACATCATCGATTCGGGCGGCACGCTGTGCAATGCGGCCGATGCGCTGCTTGCCGATGGCGCCACCAGTGTGACCGCCTATACTACCCATGGCGTTTTGTCCGGCGGCGCCATCGCCCGCATCGGCGCCTCGAAACTGCAGGAACTGGTCATCACCGATTCCATCCAGCCGACCCAGGCAGTGCTGGACGCCGCCAATATCCGCGTCATCTCCATCGCCGAACTGATGGGCGAGGCGATCTCGCGCACGGCGACCGAGGAATCGGTGTCGAGCCTGTTCGATTAATGCGTGTCGCGCAAAACTGTGCAGCGGTTTTGCGATAACGACATGCATACAACAAGAACCCAAAGCGCGTCGCATGAGGCCGGTCGAACGCGACGCCCTTCAGGGCTGCGCCTCAGGCCGAGCCGGACCACTTGTTCGTCGCACACCTTCGCCAGCATCACGGGCGCCCCGCATGTAACCGCGTGGCGAGGCTCCCAGCATGCGCTTGAACATGGTGATGAACGCCGGCACGCTGTCATAGCCGAGATCGAGCGCCACCCTCGTGATCGGCTCGCCGTCGGCCAGCCGTGGCAGCGCCGCGAACAGACAGGCCTGCTGACGCCAGGTCGACAGCGACAATCCGGTCTGGCGGTGGAACGCGCGGGTGAAAGAGCGGCGGCTCATGCCGACGATAGCAGCCCACTCGTCGATCGTCGCATGCGGTGACGGTGCCGACACGAAGCGCCGGCACAGCGTCGCCAACCTTGCATCGGACGGGAACGGAAGGCCGAGCGGCCGTTCCGGCAGGTTCGGGATTTCGTGCAGCAGGAGCTTCATGATCAGTCCGCCCCGCCCCTTCAGCTCGGCGCCTTGCGGCAGCTTTTCCGATTCCACGATCAGGCTGTGCATCAGGTCGGTGATGCCGACGACACGCAACCCGTCCGGCAGGCCGGGAATGGCCTCCGGCATCACATAGACGGACCGCATGCTGACGTCGCCCAGCATCTCGACGGAATGTTCGGTGCCGGCGGGGATCCACATCGCGTGGTCCGGAGGCACCATCCAGCGCCCATGCCGCGTCTTCACCAGCACGACACCGACCAGCGCGTGCAGCAACTGGCTGCGGCTATGATGGTGCGGTGGCACATGGTAGCCGTCCGGATATTCGATCGGCAGCGCCACTGCCGGCCCTACGGCCTGCTCCAGCCATTGCCAGCGACGCTCATGCAACAGCCCGAGATCGGTGTCGCCCGCTCTGAACATTTCCCTGCCATGCGGCATCAGCTATGGCCCACTTGCGAAACTATTGGACCAAACCACGAAAGAAGTCGCGTGACAAGCAACGTATAAGGCTGCGCCCTATAAGACCGCCTGCGGGAGCGCCCGCCAAAAAGACCACGGAGCCTGCCTTGACCGATACCACAGCAACCGCCGACGCCAAGCCGGCAGCCGCCAGCCACATTTCAGCTCAGGCGACGGCCTTCACCGTCATCCTGGCGGTGAGCTTCTGCCATTGCATCAACGATATCATGCAGTCGCTGCTGTCGGCGATCTATCCGCTGCTGAAGGACAATTACGGTCTCGATTTCTGGCAGATCGGCCTTTTGACTTTTACCTTCCAGGTGACGGCATCCTTGCTGCAGCCGGTGATCGGCATGATTACCGACAAGCGGCCGATGCCTTATTCGCTGCCCCACGGCATGGCTTCTTCGCTGATCGGGCTGGTCGTGCTGGCCTATGCCGGACATTACTCGCTGCTCCTCATCGGCGCCTCGCTGATCGGCATCGGCTCAGCGATCTTCCACCCGGAATCCTCACGCATCGCCCGCTTCGCCTCCGGTGGCCGGTTCGGTCTTGCGCAGTCGCTGTTCCAGGTCGGCGGCAATTTCGGCCAAGCGATGGGGCCGCTGCTGGCAGCCTTCATCGTCGTGCCCTTCGGCCAGACCAGCATCGCCTGGTTTGCCGGCGGCTCGCTGATCGGCATCATCGTGCTGTGGCAGGTTGGCGGCTGGTACAGCCGCCTGCGCGCCGCACAGGGCACCCGCAAAGCGGCAGGCTTCGTTTCGCCTTTCCCGCGCCGCAAGGTCCTGGGCGCGCTGGCGGTGCTGACCTTGCTGGTATTGACCAAGAACGCCTACATCGCCAGCCTGTCCAGCTACTACACCTTCTATGCCATCCATAAATTCGGCGTTTCGGTGCAGATGTCGCAGGTCATGCTGTTCCTGTTCCTCGGCGCCTCGGCCCTGGGCATCCTGCTCGGCGGCCCGTTCGGCGACCGCTACGGACAGAAGGCGATGATCTGGTTCTCGATCGTCGGCGTGCTGCCCTTCACCCTGGCCCTGCCCTACGCCAATTTCGAGTGGACAATGGTTCTCACCGTGCTGATCGGCCTGATCCTGTCCTCGGCCTTCTCGAACATCGTCGTCTTCGCGCAGGAACTGGTGCCCGGCCGGGTCGGCATGATCGCCGGCATCTTTTTCGGCTTCGCCTTCGGCATGGGCGGCATCGCGGCCGCCGTGCTTGGCGTCGTCGCCGACATGAAGGGCATCGATTTCGTCTTCCAGGTCTGCTCGTATTTGCCGCTGCTCGGGCTGCTGACGGTCCTTCTGCCTAACATGAAGGAAGCGAGGAAGGCGGAGGCGGGGACCACGATCGGGTGAAGTTTGGGTTGGACTTCGGCTTCCCCGCCCACCGGGCAGCGCGAAATTCGGTTCTCGACATAGACTTCGAGCCGGTCAGGGCCGCCGCGTAGCGACATCGCGGCCATTGGCTGACACGCTCCGTCATCTGAAACACGCTCCGTCATCTGAACTTGAAAGCACGCGTCGCCCGCATCAGCCGGAATGCCTGCTCGGCAGCGTTCGCCAGCAGCGTGTCGGCGTCACGGATCGCGTCTTCGAGGGAACACGGTCGGCACAGAATGCTGAAGAAGGCATCGATGCCGATGTCGTGGGTCGCCTCTGCACCTGCTCCGATCGTTCCGGCCAAGGCGATGACGGGCAGATTGTGACGTTTCGCGCGCCGGGCAATCTCGGCTGGTATCTTTCCAAAGCTCGTCTGACCATCCAGGCCACCCTCGGCTGTCATGACGATGTCGGCGTTTGACAGCCGATGATCGAGATCCATATACCGCAGGATCAGGTCGAAGCGCGGATGCAGCCGGGCTCCAACAAAGGCGTGAAGTCCGGCGCCGAGTCCCCCGGAAGCTCCTCCGCCGACAAGCGGCGTCACGTCGACGCCGAGGTCGCGGCGAACGACGTGAGCGACATTTTCCATGCCCTGCTCGAGCAAAACCACCTGATCAGGTGTTGCACCCTTTTGCGGGCCGAACACCCGAGCGACGCCTCTCTCGCCGAGCAGCATGTTGTAGGGATTTACCGCGACGTCGACACGAACATTCGAAAGGCGATGATCACGACTGGAAAGATCGACACGAGCTAGCGATGAGAGGGCCGAGCCGCTCCCCGAAATGGGACGGCCGCCGCCATCGAGCAGACGCACGCCTAATGCTTGGGCCATGCCGGTTCCTGCATCGTTGACACCCGAGTCACCGCAGCCGATCAGAATTCTTTCCGCGCCAAGATCGAGCGCAAAACGAATCAACTCACCAACCCCATAACTTGTAGTGCGGGTCGGGTCACGCATGTCAGTGGGGACGAGCCGGAGCCCGGCAGCCGCCGCGATTTCCAGAACTGCAGTCCGTTTCTTTCTTCGCCCGAGAAAACCGACATTGGCCGCCACGGGTTGTCCCACCGGTCCCGTCACTGTGACGGAATGCAGCTCGCCATCAGACAATTCAACAAGGGTCCGCGTAAAATCCTCGCCGCCATCCACCATTGGAAGGCCCAGGATCTTTGCTGTCGGAACGGCATTGCGAACGCCGCGCGCCAATGCAGCGATGACATCACGAACGCCGAGGCTCTCCTTAAAGCCGGAGGGTGCGACCAATACTCGAAGCCGTCTTCGTTTCGTCAATCCTTTCTTTTTCGACATTCTACGGCTCTCCAACAAGTTGCAGATGGAGCGTGTTGAGCAGGGCTCCGGTGGCTGGCCACACGGCGACCGCGAACACGACGATGAGGATGAACTGCATCGGCAGCAGGATTGAGCTGAGCAAGGCGAGGTCTTTCGGGCCGTAGCCTTCCTCGTCGACCCCCGCGAAAAGCGCCACCGGTTTCGCGCAGATCGCGAGGGTTTGGCAAAAGCCGGTCGCCGAGACGAGGACAAACATTGCCAGGAGAGGGTCGAGCCGCGCTGTCGATGCGAGCATCAGCGCCGGGGGCAGCAGCACCGAGACACGCGCCGTGCGACTGTGGATCACGAGATGACTGAAAAGCCCAAGCAAGGCTAATAAGGAGATAAGCGCCAACGGGCCCAAGCCGGTGCCGCGCAGCGGATCGACAGTCGTCTCGATCAACCACCGATTGAGGCCTGATGCCGTCAGGCCGTCTGCCAAGCAGATCGTCGCCGCCAGAAACAAGAGCAGCTTCCACTCCGCACTCTTGATTGCATCGCCAAACGCCACGGAGCCTACTCTAGGAAGTGTGGCCAAGAGAGCGCCGCCAAGAGCGACAACGGTGGCATCAAGTCCGTGGACAGGTTCGGTCAGCCACGCGATGACAACCCCGCCGGCGATCCAGAGTATCGGCTGCCGTGCCAATCCGGCACCGCCACTAGTCACCGTCGTTGGCTGCAAAAGGGTCATCCGCCGTTCGACCGGCGACAGGAAAAGCCGGAGCAGGCATTCGACCGAAAGGAAGGTGCTTACGGCCGCAAACGGCTTGCCGAAAGCGATCCATTCCAGATAGCTTACTTTCACACCCGAGAGGCGGCCGACCATTTCGATCGCCAGTAGATGGGCACCGGCGCCGACGGGCGATGCAATGGCCGAGAGCAGGATAACAGTGGGGAACAGCAGCGCGAAGGCCCTTCGCAACCGGGCGCTTCCACAGCGTCCCGCGATCGCCTGAAAGGCGGGGATCATCAAAGCTGCGCGACCTGAGGTCGACGGAATGACGAAGGCTGTGGCGATCATGACGGCCGTCAAGGAATAGGCGATTGCGCGAACCGATCGCATGCGCCCCGTCACGAGGCCGAGAACGCGATCTGCGACCCCACTCGCCTTGAAGGTGGCCGCCAACATGAAGGAGGCAAGCAATAGCCAGATCAACTCATCGCCGAGCGCATGAAACAGCGCGCCTGGATCACGGTTGACCAGCAGCGCCATTGCCAGCCCGGCGGCGATCGCAACGAAGGTGTCGTCGAACCGCGTTAAGGTCCACCCGATGATCGCGACAAGCAGGATCTCGAGCGCTCGCCGGGCGTCGGACGGGAGCGCGGAGAGGCCGAATTCAATGATGGCCACACACAGGGATACACAGGTTCCGATCAGTGCGGCTCGCCATATCGGCCAGAGCACCGGCGGTGTCCTTTCCCGAAGGGTGGCGTCACTGTCGGTCCGAAAATCTACTTGTGCCAACCGAAACCTCGTCTAGTTCGCCGCCAACGTGGCGATGAGGGCGTCGCACACCCTCCGCTCGAACTTAGGAGGTTCCGATTAGACGCTTGGGAGGGCTCCGGTTAGAATTTGGTGAGAGGCATTATCCGATCGCCGGCAGGATTACCGCATGACCGTTCGAGGCCGCATCTTCCTATTTCAAATCGTCATTCTCGCCCTTGTCGGACTGATTTCAGGACTGGCATTCGCAACACTCCAGCTGACAGAGGAATTCGTCCGCCGAATCGACAGCGTCCACGGGCGGTTCGAGGCGCTCGCCGAACTCAATGGGCAAGCCAACAATTACACCGAGCAACTCGCTGAAGTCTTGCTGCTTGGGCCCGAGCAAATGCCGGATTTCGAAGCGGCGCGAGAAGCAGTGAAATCCGGATTCTACAAGCTGGAGGGCGCCACTCGCGAGGAACTCGGTGCTCTCGGATATTGGAGCGATAGACGCCAGGAGGAGGCCGAACTCAGATTCGTCGGTCGCGTCAAGGCGCTGTTTGAGGCGATCGATCGGGCCGCCCAGCGACTGTTCAGCCAGCGAACAAAGGGGGATCCAAAGGGCATCGTAGACGCCTTCCGCAACGATGTGGAGCACCGATTAGAGAACGATCTTGAAGAAATGATTGAAGCCGCTTTGCACGATGAGCGCAGGGAGGTTGGAGAGGAACTCGCCGGCGTCCGTGGCGCACAATGGCGGCTGCTGCTGCTGACCGGCGGCTTCGCTGCGTTGCTCATGCTGGGCAGTCTGGGGTTCGGCCTGGTCCTGCGACGATCAATCGCCACACCTGTGCGTGAACTGAACGAAAGCGCCAAAGCCATCGCTGCAGGCAAGCTCGACCATCGCGTTTCCGCGACCGGACGCGACGAGTTCGCTTCCCTCTCGCGAAGTTTCAACAGCATGGCCGAGGCTCTCGAGATCGAACGTGCTGCTCTGATTTCGGTACAGGACCGCTTGGAGGCGGAGGTTCAGTTGCGCACCCGTGAACTGCGGAAAGCCAATGAGCAACTGAGAGCGATCGATAGCCGACGCACACAATTTTTTGCGGAGGCAAGCCACGAACTCCGCACGCCGTTGACGATTCTCCGCGGAGAGGCCGACGTTGCCCTCCGCGGCCAACCGCGTGTTCGATCTTACCGCGAAGCTCTGAGCCGAATCCGCAATTGCGCTGAAGATATGGCTCGCAACCTGGGGGACCTTCTGGCATTCGCCCGCTCCGAAGCTGAAAATTTCAGGTTCTCCTTGCGCAACATCGATACCGGTGAGGTTGTGAAGGCGGCCGTTCAGGAGGCTTCCGTACTCGCAGGTCCCAAGCAGATATCCGTTGACCTGTCGCTCAACCCAGACCATTGCCTCATTCGGGGTGACGCCCAGCGCCTAAAGCAAGCGCTGCTGATCGGCTTCGACAACGCCATAAAGTACTCAAAGCCGTATCAGACAATAGCAGTCGAGATGGCTGAGCGTCATGGAATGCTTGAGATCGCCATCCGCGACAACGGTTCAGGGATCGATGCCAACGATCTCCCGTTCGTGTTTGACCGATATTATCGCGGGCGTGTCGGCGGGAGGTCCGCAGCCGACGGCCTTGGTGTTGGCCTCGCGATCGCCAAGGAGATTATAGACGGGCACAATGGCACAATCGGCCTTGAAGGAATTGAGCCTTCGGGAACCCTCCTCAGAATCAGACTGCCGCTGGTACATCGCACCCATGATTCGAATCCTGATCGTTGAAGACGACCGGCGTGTCTCCGACTTTCTCCGCCGGGGGTTGGAGGCCGAAGGCTTCCACGTGAGTGTCGCGGAGGACGGTCGCGAGGGACTAGCCATTATTCGTACGGATCCATTCGATCTCGTGATCCTGGACCGTCTGCTTCCCTACCTGGACGGCCTTGAGCTGTGCCGGATCGTGCGATTGGAGCAGTGGCCGGTTCTCATCCTGATGCTGACCGCGAAGGAGACAATTCAGGATCGCGTAGATGGGCTCAAGGGCGGTGCCGACGATTACCTGACGAAACCGTTTGCGTTTGATGAACTGGTGGCCAGGATTGACGCGCTGCGCCGACGCCGTCAGGGTGCAGTGGATCGACAATTGCTTCGAGTGAGCCGCCTCAATCTCGACACGAGCGCTCGTCGTTTTGCGGACGGCGACCGGGAAATCAGCCTTACCCGACGTGAATTCGACCTTCTGCATTTTCTCATGCTCAACGCGGGGAAAGTGGTTAGCCGCGAGCGCATCCTCAACAATGTCTGGTCATACAGCTTCGAACCCGGGACGAAGATCGTGGAGGTATACATTCGCTATCTGCGTGCGAAGCTCGGGCCGGATGCATCGGCCAGCATTCAGACAGTTCGTGGGATCGGCTACATGCTGGTCGAGCGGAAGCCATAGAAGGTAGAGCGAAACTCTTTATCGCACCGTTCTCGCCACTCGCTGGAAACCTCCTCTTTCCGCAACGCCGCTTCCACCGCTTGTTTCCGAATAGGTGTTCATCGGCTCCCTTCCATGCTGCCGGCGCGCGCCGTCCACCCGCCGTGGGCATTGCCCCGCCGCGGTTCCCCTTTCCACCCGCCGCGGTTCCCCTTTCCATTTGTGTTCGGGCTTGGGCGGCGACACCGATTTTGGCGGCCGTTAACCGCTTTCGTAATTCACGGCCTCTACCCCCAGGCCTGCAGCCACCCAGTCGGGGAAGCCGCCTTCGAACCGGCGCGGGGCCCAGCCTCGTGCCCTGAGGATTGCCAAGGCGTCGGGCGAAAGAACGCACTGGACTCCACGACAATAGGCGACAACGGGTGAAACAAGAGATGCCAAAATGTTGGAGTTCGTTGTTCGTGCGGCCGTCGTTGGAATCGGCGCGACAGCCCTGATGGACCTCTGGGGATGGTTTCTGAAGCGAATGTTCGCGATTCCACCGCTTGATTACGCCTGGGTCGGCCGCTGGATCGGGCACTTTCCACATGGACGTTTTGCACATGCGAATATCGCACAAGCTGCCCGCGTTCGCGGCGAAACCGCCATTGGATACCGCCATTGGATGGAGTGCGCATTACGCGACCGGCATCGTATTTGCCGCAGCGCTGATTGGAGTGTGGGGCCTCGACTGGGCACGGCACCCGACAGTGCTTCCGGCCCTGTTGGTCGGCGTCTGCACCATCGTCGCCCGATCTTCGTGATGCAACCGGCTTTTGGGATCGGCATCGCGGCTTCGAAAGTTCCCAACCCGCGCACTGCGCGCCTGCGCAGCCTTATGGCCCATCTGTCTTTCGGGGTTGGGCTGTACGTTGCAGCATCGCTTTCGGCATTGCTACTTCCGGCCTGATGGGCCGCCCGCTTGCACCTCGCGCCGCCTTCCGCTATAGAGCCGCCACCCGCGTAGACACCCTTGGAGGCAACGCGGCGGAAGGCCGCCTTCCCGCATGATCCCGAAAAGTGGATTCCGGTTTTCGGACCAGGTCATGCGTCAGCTATGTCGGCTTTCGACGTTTACGGCCCCGGCACGTTGCCGGCCGCGAACGCTCCAGAACAACGCGAAAGGAAATGCCATGAGCCACGATACTTACGAGCTCAAGGCCGAAGCGCGCGAACAGGTCGGTAAGGGGTCCGCCCGTGCAGTTCGCCGCAACGGTAAAGTGCCTGCAGTGATTTACGGCGACAAGCAGCCTCCCCTGGCGATTGCGCTGACCTACAAGGACATCTACTACAAGATCCATGGCGGCGGGTTTCTGACCACGGTCGCCACGATCGATGTCGACGGCAACAAGATCCAGGTTCTGCCCAAGGATTTTCAGCTCGACCCGGTCAAGGATTTCCCTGTCCATGTCGATTTCCTGCGCATCGGCAAGGATACCGAAGTCAACGTCGATGTGCCCGTGCACTTCATCAATGAAGACAAGTCGCCCGGCATCAAACGCGGCGGCGTGCTCAACATCGTGCGCCACGAGGTCGAGTTCCACTGCCCGGCCAATGCGATCCCGGATTTCATCACCGTCGATCTCACCGGTACCGATATCGGCGATTCGATCCACATTTCGGCCGTCACCTTGCCGGCCGGCGTCAAGCCGGTGATCTCCGACCGCGACTTCACCATCGCGACCATTGCCGGCTCCTCGGCGATGAAGCCGGAGGCTGCGGAAGAGACGACTGAAGCGGCTGCGCCCGAAGCGGCTCCTGCCGCCGAAGAGAAGTAACCCCTTCCCGCCCGGAGGCGACGATGCTTGTCTTTGCAGGCCTCGGCAATCCGGGCGCGAAATACGCCAACAACCGGCACAATGTCGGCTTCATGGCGGCGGACGCGATCGCCCGCCGCCATTCCTTTTCGCCTTGGTCGAAGAAATTCCAGGGTCTGATTGCCGAAGGCACGCTTGCCGGCGAAAAGGTGATCCTGATCAAGCCGCAGACCTTCATGAACCTGTCCGGCCAGGCGGTCGGCGAAGCCTTGCGCTTCTACAAGCTCGGCCCTTCGGCGCTGACTGTCTTTTATGACGAGATCGACCTTGCCGCCGGCAAGGTGCGGGTCAAGGTCGGTGGCGGTTCCGGCGGCCACAACGGCATCCGCTCGCTCGACCAGCACGTCGGCAAGGATTTTCGCCGTGTGCGCATCGGCGTCGGCCATCCCGGCGTCAAGGAAATGGTGCACGGCCATGTGCTTGGCGATTTCGCCAAGGGCGACCGCGAATGGCTGGACGTGCTGCTCGACGCAATCGCCGATGGTGCCGGATTGCTTGCCAAGGGCGACGACAATTCGTTCATGAACCGCGTGACGCTGGCGCTGCGCGACAAGCTCACGCCGACGGACGACGACGATCGCCCGCCGCCCAAGGCGCCAAAGGCGCAAAGCCACGTCCGCCAGGCGCGGCCGCAGCAGCCGGCGGCCAAGCTGCCCGAAACCGGCCCGATGGCGGCCATGCTGAAGAAGCTTTTTGGCGGCAAGGACTGAGCCATGGATCTGGATGACATTCAGGAATTGGTCCGTCTCATCAGACAGAAGTATGTTGATTATTTCGTCACCGCTGCCGGCGAACTTGCTCGCAACAGCCAAGGATCGCATGCGACCGAAATCAAGTTTTCGAACGTCGATTCCTTCTATCGAAATTTCATCGCGGTTGATTTCGTCAGTAATGACGGACAGCCAAATCCGCAATTCATCAACAGCGATTCCTATGTGAAATTCTCTCCGGATATTCACGCCGGGATGGGTGGAATGGATGTCCTCATCTCACCTTTCAGGTGGGATGAGGTTCATTTTAAATTCCCTATAAATGAGCTCGACGGCGATCTCTTCGACGAATGGTTTCGCGGCTGGTTCGATATCGATAGCGAGCGTGAAACATCGGAGACCGTCGGAAACGTCATTCACAGTGCGCAATTGCTCGAGGGGCAACTGACCATCGATTTCGGAACCGCTGAGGTCGACGCGTTCTGGCATCTTCTGCAAATACTGAGCAGGTCCGGCGTTCGTTCGTTGGCGATAGGCACCGATGACATCGCGCAGCGTCTGAATTGAATTGCGCCTTGACGATCATCGGGGCTTTCGCCCATAGCCCTGATTAAATTTCGATTTCCCGATAGGACCAGACAAAAATGGGTTTCAAATGCGGCATCGTTGGCTTGCCCAATGTCGGCAAGTCGACGCTCTTCAATGCGTTGACCAGGACGGCGGCCGCGCAGGCCGCCAATTATCCGTTCTGCACCATCGAACCGAATACCGGCGAGGTGGCGGTGCCCGACCCGCGCCTGCAGAAGATCGCCGCGATCGGCAAGTCGAAGGAGATCATCCCGACCCGCATCTCGTTCGTCGACATTGCCGGCCTGGTGCGTGGCGCCTCCAAAGGCGAAGGGCTTGGCAACCAATTCCTCGCCAACATCCGTGAGGTCGACGCCATCGTCCATGTGCTGCGCTGCTTCGAGGATGACGACGTCACCCATGTCGAGGGCCGCATCGATCCTGTCGCTGATGCCGAGACCGTCGAAACCGAATTGATGCTTGCCGACCTCGACAGCCTTGAGCGCCGCATCGTGCAGATCCGCAAGCGTGCCGCCGGCAAGGACAAGGAAGCAGCGACCGCACTTCCGATGATGGAAGCGGCGCTTGAACTGCTGCAGGCCGGCAAGCCCGCCCGCATCCTGCTCAACGGCATCTCGGCTGAGGATCTACGCATCCTGCAGGGGCTGAATCTCTTGACCTCACACCCGGTGCTTTACGTCTGCAACGTCGCGGAAGCCGATGCCGCCACCGGCAACGCGCATACCAGGGCGGTCGAGAAGATGGCCGCCGCGCAAGGTGCCCGCACCGTTGTGATTTCCGCGGCGATCGAGGCCGAGGTCGCCCAGTTCTCGGACGAAGAGGAAATGGAATTCCTGGCAACGCTCGGTCTGGACGAACCCGGCCTGAACAAGGTCATCCGCGCCGGCTACGAGCTGCTCCAGCTCATCACCTACTTTACCGTTGGCCCCAAGGAGACACGCGCCTGGACCGTGCACAAGGGCGCCAAGGCGCCGCAGGCGGCAGGCGTCATCCACACCGATTTCGAGCGCGGCTTCATCCGCGCCCAGACCATCGCCTATGAGGACTTCGTCAGGCTGGGCGGCGAAGTCGCGGCCAAGGAGGCCGGCAAGGCGCGCGACGAAGGCAAGGAGTATGTCGTCCAGGACGGCGACATCATGCTGTTCAAGTTCAACACCTGAACCTGCGAGGGAGCCCAATGGTCACCATTGCCGTCGCTCGATGACAAACTTCAAAGCAGGGTGTCGCAGTGCCTCTTGCGCTGCTTGACGGGCCATCGTGCGGGGTCTAAGGGGCCTCTGCACCGGCCTCGCGCCTCGCCTGCCCGTGTCCGTGCCATGTGACTGACGCGCCCCCTCCAAACGAACGCTCTTTGGCAACAGCAAGGGAGACCCCGGCGATGATCAAGGCCTTCGTCGTCGACAATGATCGCCTGCACCTTGTCGACGATCTGGTGCAAAACAGCGACACTGTCGTCTGGGTCGACCTCTTCAACCCGACAAAGGAAGAAGAGACCACAATCGAGACCTGGCTCGGAATCGCCGTTCCGACCCGCGAAGAGATGGAAGAGATCGAGATCTCGAGCCGTCTCTACGTCGAGGACGGCGCCTACTTCATGACCGCCATTCTGCCTGCGCAGACCGAGGTGAACGATCCCTTGATGTCGCCGGTCACCTTCGTGCTCGCCGGAAGCAGGCTGATCACCGTGCGTTACCACGAGCCGAAGGCGTTCAAGACCTTTCCGCTGCGCGCCGAGAAGGTGGCGACCGGCTGCACCAGCGGCGACACCATCCTGATCGGACTGCTGGAGGCGATCGTCGACCGCCTCGCCGACATTCTGGAGCGCGCCGGCCGCGACGTCGAGGCGATCTCGCGCGACATCTTCGAGGCACGCTCGACCAAGGTTTCCAAGCGCAACCGCGACTTCCAGGAGCTGTTGAAAGGCATTGGCCGCAAGGAAGACCTCGCCTCCTCGATCCGCGACAGCCTAATCTCGCTGCAGCGCCTTGCCGGCTTTCTCGCCCATGCCTCCACCCAAAGCAGGATGAGCAAGGATATCCGCGCTCGCATCAAGACCTTGTCGCGCGACGTGCTGTCGCTCGCCGACCACGCCACGTTCCTGTCGCAGAAGATCAGCTTCCTGCTCGACGCGACGCTCGGCATGATCTCGATCGAGCAGAACGCCATCATCAAGATCTTCTCCGTCGCCGCTGTCATCTTCCTGCCGCCGACGCTTGTCGCTTCGATCTACGGCATGAATTTCGACATCATCCCTGAGCTCAAATGGCACTTTGGCTATCCCTTCGCCATCGGCATGATGGTGCTTTCGGCAATCCTGCCCTTCTGGTATTTCCGCCGCCGCGGCTGGCTATAGGGTCGTCAATACCGCGCTGCGGCTTGGGCGCAGCGGGCTGGCGCAATAGAAATTGCTTGACCAAATGCCGCCCTGCCTGCATCCGGGACCCGGACCCGTAGCGATCGTACAATCCTGAACAGGATTTCCAAACCATGACCGCAAAGACCTGGGCTTATGAGGATTTTGTCGAGGGCGCTTCGCTCGACCTGGGCACCAAGTTGGTAAGCGCCGCCGAAATCATAGAATTCGCCAACGAGTTCGATGCCCAGCCGATGCATCTCGACGAGGCCGCGGGCAAGGCCAGCATCCTCGGCGGGCTGGCGGCTTCAGGCTGGCACACCTGCGCCATGTTCATGCGCATGCTGTGCGATGCCTTCCTGCTCGACTCAACCTCCCAAGGCGCGCCGGGCGTCGACCAGGTCAAATGGAAACGGCCGGTCCTGGCCGGCGACCTGTTGACCGGCAGCACCACCGTCCTTGCCAAGCGACTGTCCAGATCGAAACCCCGCCTTGGCCTGGTGACCATGCGCAGCGAGTTGTTCAACCAGCGCGGCGAAGGTGTTTTCGAGCTCGAAAACACCGTCATGTTCCTCACCCGCGAGGGCAGTGCGTGAGCCTCGACGAATTCTTCTGCATCGGTATCACCGTCACGCTCGGTTCACATCGATTCGAACCGGAGGCGGTCAAGGCGTTCGCCCGCAAATACGACCCGCAGATATTCCATATCGACGAAGAGGCGGCGAGGAACAGCATATTCGGCGGGCTCTGCGCCTCGGGCTGGCACACCGCCGCCACCTGGATGAAATTGAACCTCCAGGCTGGCATAGAGGCAGAGGTCGCCCGCTGGCCCGGTCCCGGGCCGGTGCCGGAATTCGGTCCCTCGCCCGGCTTCAAGAACCTCAAATGGCCCAAACCTGTCTATGCCGGGGAAACCGTGACTTTCACCCGCACCGCGCTGGCCCATCGCCCCATCGCCTCGCGACCGGGCTGGCGGCTGCTGACGCTCCGCTCGGAGGCCTTCGATTCGACCGGCGACAAGGTCATCGAATTCGAAAGTGCCGTGCTGGTGAAGGTGGAGTGAGCGGAGTTCTTCCCTACTCCACAAGAAGGGGAGAAGGAAGAAACGCTCAATGCCCCTCAAACCCGATCAGCGTCCTCACCGGTACGCCGAGCGCCTCTAACCTCTCGCGGCCGCCAAGGTCCGGCAGGTCGATGACGAAGCAGGCGGCGAGGATGTCGGCGCCGATCTGCCGCAATAGCTTGACGGCCGCCTCGGCCGTGCCGCCGGTGGCGATCAAATCGTCGACGAGGATTACCTTCTCGCCTGGAGAAACACCGTCTTTGTGCATCTCCATCTCGTCCAGCCCGTATTCCAGGCTGTAGGCGACGCGCACCGTCTCGGAAGGCAACTTGCCCTTCTTGCGGATCGGCACGAAGCCGGCCGAGAGCTGGTGGGCGATGGCGCCGCCGAGGATGAAGCCGCGCGCCTCGATGCCGGCGATCTTGTCGATCTTGAGGCCGGCATAGGGATGCACCAGTTCGTCGATGGCGCGGCGGAAGGCCCGCGCATTGCCGAGCAGCGTAGTGATGTCGCGAAACAGGATGCCCGGCTTGGGATAATCCGGAATGGTGCGGATCGCGGCAAGCAGCGTCTCTTCGAGCGAGGATTTCATCAAGCGGCTCTCCGGGCCTTTCAGATTCGGCTGAAGACGTGAAGGGAATGGGCCAATCGTAACCCGGTGCAGCTAAGTCCGGCTACCGCCATGTGACGCCTGACGGAAAATTGTCCGGCAAAAGGGGCCACTCTGCGCCGGCAGCGATGAATCGACATGCCTGCAATGAGAAGGGCGTCTTTCGACGCCCTCGCATTCTCGTAGATCGCAGGGCTCAGTGCGCCACGCCGGCCCACACCTTGCGCTTGGTCAGGTAGACCAGTGCGCCGAACAGCAGCAGGAAGACCAGTACGCGAAAGCCGGTCTTCTTGCGGTCCTCGAGGTGTGGCTCGGCCGCCCACATCAGGAAGGCCGACACGTCACGCGAATACTGGTCGACCGTCTGCGGCGCGCCGTCATCATAGGTTACCTGTCCGTCAGAGAGCGGCTTCGGCATCTTCAGCGACACGCCGGACAGGAAGTACGGATTGTAGTACGTGCCTTCTGGTATGACCATGCCCGCCGGCGGCTGCTGGTCGTAGCCGGTCAGCAGCGAGTGGATGTAGTCGGGGCCGCCCTGGGCATACTGGGTAAAGATATCGAAGACGAAGCGCGGGAAGCCGCGTTCGACCCCGCGCGCCTTTGCCAGCAGCGACATGTCGGGCGGTGCTGCGCCGCCATTTGCCGCCGCCGCCGCCTCCACATTGGGGAACGGCGCCGGGAAATGGTCGGACGGCTTGCCGGGACGATCGAACATGTCGCCGGCATCGTTCGGTCCGTCATGGATCGTATATTCGGCCGCCAGCGTCTTGATCTGCGCATCCGAATAGCCAAGGCCCTCCAGTGTACGGAACGCCACCAAATTCATCGAATGGCAGGCCGAGCAGACTTCCTTGTAGACCTTCAGCCCGCGCTGCAGCTGGGCCTTGTCGTAGGTGCCGAATGGCCCGGCGAAGCTCCAATCCATTTCCTCCGGTTCGTGTATCGGGAAATGCGTCGGCGCCGCCTCATTGTGCGCCTCTTCCTGGGCGCTGGCTCCAGTGCTTGCGGCACCCATGCCCGCGGCCAAAAGGCCAAGCAGCGCCAGCGAGGAGAGAATCTTCTTCATGCCAAATCCCCTTGAGATTCTCTGACGCGCCGTCACCGTCTCGAGCATGACCTTGTCCGAGTACCGGTTTCCACTTTTCGGAATCATGCTCAGCCCTTGGTTTCCGGCGCGGTCGTGGCGCCGGCAGGATGTCCACCGCCGCCCTTGTTCTTCTCGAGCACCGCCTCGGTGATCGAGTTCGGCAGCCGCCGCGGCTTTTCGATCAGCCCGAGCACCGGCAGCGCTACCAGGAAGAAGGCGAAGTAGAACAGCGTCGCCATCTGCGCCATGAATACATAGCTGCCCTCGGCCGGCTGCGAGCCCAGCCAGCCGAGCAGGATGGCGTCGGCCACGAACAGCCAGAAGAACAGCTTGTACCAGGGCCGGTAGACTGCCGAGCGCACCTTCGAGGTGTCGAGCCACGGCACTAGGAACAGCATGACAATCGCGCCGAACATGCAGAGCACGCCGCCGAGCTTGGAGTTGATGGGCCCGATATTGAAGGTGATAGCGCGCAGGATCGCGTAGAACGGCAGGAAGTACCATTCCGGCACAATGTGGGCCGGCGTCTTCAGGGGGTTGGCAACGGTGTAATTGTCCGGATGACCGAGATAGTTCGGCAGATAAAAGACGAAATAGGCGAAGACGAACAGGAACACGATCATGCCGAACCCGTCCTTTATGGTCGCGTAAGGCGTGAAGGCGAGCGTGTCGGTCTTCGATTTGACCTCTATGCCGGTCGGATTGTTCTGGCCGACGACGTGAAGCGCCCAGATGTGCAGCACGACAACGCCGGCGATCATGAACGGCAGCAGGTAATGCAGCGCAAAGAAGCGGTTCAGCGTCGGATTGTCGACCGCGAAGCCGCCGAGCAAAAGCTGCTGGATCCAGTCGCCGACCAACGGGATGGCGGTGAAGAAGCCGGTGATGACAGTAGCGCCCCAGAAGCTCATCTGGCCCCAGGGCAGCACGTAGCCCATGAACCCGGTCGCCATCATCAAGAGGTAGATGATGCAGCCGAGTATCCACAGCAACTCGCGCGGTGCCTTGTAGGAGCCGTAGTAGAGCCCGCGGAAGATATGGATGTAGACGGCGACGAAGAAGAACGACGCGCCGTTCGAATGCAGGTAGCGCAGCAGCCAGCCCGAATTCACGTCGCGCATGATCTTCTCGACCGAATCGAAGGCGAGAGTGCTGTCGGCCGCATAGTGCATGGCCAGCACGATACCGGTCAGGATCTGCGCCGCCAGCATGAGCGCAAGGATGCCGCCGAAGGTCCAGGCATAGTTCAGGTTGCGCGGCACCGGATAGGCGATGAAGCTGTCATAGACCAGCCGCGGCAGCGGCATGCGCGAATCGAACCAGCGTCCGATGCCGGTCTTGGGCGTATAGGTCGAGTGTCCCTCGCTCATCGAAATATCCCTTGCCTCAGCCGATACGGATCTTGGTGTCGGAAACGAATTGAAACACCGGCACCGCCATGTTCTCGGGCGCCGGTCCCTTCCGGATGCGGCCGGCCGTATCGTATTGCGAACCGTGGCATGGGCAGAACCAGCCGCCGAAATCGCCTTCCTGGCCGAGCGGGATGCAGCCAAGATGGGTGCAGACCTGGACCATCACCATCCAGGCTTCCTTGCCCGGCGTGGTCCGGTTGGCGTCGGTTGCCGGCGCGTCGGCCGGCAGGTTGGCGTTGCGGGCAATTGGATCCTTGAGTTCGGCGAGATTGACCGCCTCGGCGTCCCTCATCTCTTTTTCGGTGCGGTTGCGCACGACAACCGGCTTGCCGCGCCACTTCACGACGAGCGACATTCCCGGCGTCAGCGAGGAGACGTCGACCTCGACCGAGGCGAGCGCCAGCGTCGAGGCATCCGGTCGCATCTGGTCGATGAATGGCCAGGCAACGGCGCCCGCGCCGACCACTGCGGCCATGCCGGTGGCGACGTAGAGAAAATCACGACGGTTGGGATCCTGGGTGTCGGTTGCGCTCACGGGTGCCTGATCCTTTCGCCTCTTCCGTGCCGGCGGCCGAGCCTTGTTCCCCGCTCAATCGCGCCGGCCCGACAGCGCATGGCGAACAGGCTAGCGAATTCCTCCGGCATTTGGGACTTGGGTTTATGCGTGAAGCCTGTTTTTGTCCAGACGGGTGAAGGCACAAGGGCAGATTGTCGCGGGGGCGTAATTCGCACGGCGGAACGATTGGAAAACAGCAGCAAAACCAAATGGCTGCGTTCGCCTCGACATCTGGCGCTCGCCCGGTTTATCCTCGGCCTATGGCGCATGTCATAGACCGCGGCAAATGGGCCGAAGCGCCCGACCGCTGGCCCGACCACTGGCAGGGCGAGCTGCAAGGCGGAGCTTACGGCTCCCGCAGCTGCCTGATCTTCAACTACCTGCCTGACATCGGCGGCGGCCCCAGGCTGCACAGCCATCCCTATTGCGAGATTTTTATCATCCGGACCGGCACCGGCCTGTTCACCATCGGCGACCGGCAGATCGAGGCCACCGCCGGCCAGATCCTGGTCGTACCGCCGAACACGCCGCACAAATTCACCAATCTCGGGCCAGGCCCGCTGGAAACCACCGACATACACGAGAACGGCAGTTTCATCACCGAGTGGCTGGAATAACGCTTCCCAAACCAGTTCCGGTTCGGATCATGCGCTGGCGCCGAGCCTGGCCAGCACGGCCTTGGGAATGTTGTATTCCCGGATCACCGCGTCGTGCTTGCGCAGGCCGCAGAGTTCGCGCTGGATGAAATACCCGTGCACCGCTTCGGCTGCATCCCTGAGCAGCCGGGCGCGGTCGACATCGTCGCAATTCTCGCGCAGCCTCGTCAATGTTTCCTCGACGCGCCGGCCGGCGCGGCCGAGCGCGGCCTCCGCCGGCCGGGTCTCGGCCAGCGCGCTCTCCTCGTTGAACAGGAAACCGCCGGACTGCCGCTTCCACAGCCTGGCATAGAGCCCGTCGAGCCCGACCAGCTCGTCATGCGTGCCTTGCTCGACGATGCGGCCCTCGTCGAGCACCACCAGCCGGTCGAGTGCCGCAATGGTCGACAGCCGATGCGCGATGGCGATGACCGTCTTGCCTTCCATCAGCCTTGCCAGATTTTCCTGGATCGCCGCCTCGATGTCGGAATCGAGCGCCGAGGTCGCCTCATCGAGCACCAGTATCGGTGCATCCTTGAGGAAGACGCGGGCGATCGCCACGCGCTGGCGCTGGCCGCCGGAGAGCTTGACGCCGCGCTCGCCGACATAGGCCTCGTAGCCGATACGATCGCGATTGTCGCGCAGACCGAGGATGAACTCGTGCGCCTCGGCCTTCTTCGCTGCCGCGACCACCTCGGCGTCGGTCGCTTCCGGCATGCAGAGCTTGATGTTGTCGCGCAGCGAGCGGTGGAAAAGTGCCGTATCCTGGCTGACGACGCCGATATTGGCGCGCAGCGAATTCTGCGTGACCCTGGAGACGTCCTGCCCGTCAATGGTGATCTTGCCGCTCTCGAGGTCGTAGAGGCGCAGGATCAGATTGACCAAGGTCGTCTTGCCGGCGCCGGACGGGCCGACCAGGCCGACCTTTTCGCCCGGCCGCACGACGAGGTCGATGCCGTTGAGCACGCCGGACCCCTTGCCGTAGTGGAACTCGACATTGTTGACGTTGATACGCCCGCCGCCGACGACAAGCTCTTTCGCGTCCGGCGCATCGGTCAGGCCGAGCGGCTGTGAGATCAGCGCCTTGGAATTCTCCAGCACGCCGAGGTTCCGCAAGATGCCGTTGAGCTGCATCATCAGCCGGCCGAGCAGCATGTTCAGCCGCAGCACCAAAGACAGCGTGAAAGCCACGGCGCCGACTGTGATCGCACCCTCGACCCAGAGATAAACGGCAAAGCAGGCGATCGCCGTGATCATAATGCCCGACAGCATCGTCAGCGCCATGCGCACGCCGGTCAGCCTGCGGGTGAACGGGCGCAGCGCGTCGAGATAGATGTCGAAGCCGTTCCTGATGTAGCGGTCGTCGCCATCGGCCGAGAACAGTTTCAACGTCTGCACGTTCGAATAGGAATCGACAAGGCGGCCGGTGATCATCGAGCCGGCTTCGGCGGTGGCTTCGGCATGTTTGCGGATTGCCGGCAAATAGCGCCTGGCCAGAAAGCCGAAGGCGGTAATCCAGATCACCACCAGCACCGCCAGCCGGAGATCGAGCCCGGCGACCAGCGCCAGCGTCGTCACCGTATAGACGACCATGAACCAGACCACCTCGATGAAGCTTTCCATCAGATCGCCGGTCGCCTGTCCCGCCTGCCAGACCTTGGTCGCGATACGCCCGGCAAAGTCGTTCTGGAAGAAGGCGTAGGATTGGCGCGAGACATGGCGATGCGCCTGCCAGCGCACCAGATTATAGAAACCCGGCGTGATCGTCTGCTCGTCGACCAGCGCCGACAGGCCGACGACAATGGTGCGGATGACCAGCACCACCGCGATCATGAAGACAAGTTCCGGGCCGGCGGCAGTCCACAGAGCGTGCCAGCTGCGTTCACCGGGAAGCTGGTCGAGGATGTCGACCAGCCGCCCGACGAAATAGAACAGTCCGGCTTCGACCAGCGGCGCGATGCCGCCGATCACCAGCATGGCGAAGAAGGCGATCTTCGCCTGCCCGACATAATGCCAGAGGAAACCCCTGACGCCGGCAGGTGGCCGAAGGTCCGCAGGCTCGCGGAATGGATAGACCCAGTTCTCGAACCAGCGGTAGATGGCAGTCATCATTCGGCGGCTTCACCCTTGGCGATTGCATCGTTGGCGGCTGCATCGTTGGCGGAGGGGCCGTCGTCGAGCAGGAAGCCGCCCGACTGGCGCTGCCAGAGCTGGGCGTAGAGCCCGCCGCTGGCAACCAGTTCCTCATGCGAACCTTCCTCGATGACGCGGCCCTTGTCCATGACGACGAGCCGGTCCATGGCGGCGATCGTCGACAGCCGGTGCGCAATGGCGATGACGGTCTTGCCTTGCATCAGTCTGTAGAGGTTCTCCTGGATGGCCGCCTCGGCCTCGGAATCGAGGGCGGAGGTCGCTTCGTCGAGGATAAGGATTGGTGCGTCCTTCAGCATGACACGGGCTATGGCGATGCGTTGCCGCTGGCCGCCGGACAATTTGACGCCGCGATCACCGACATGCGCGTCGAAACCCTTTCGACCGTTAGAATCCGACAATCCGGCGATGAAATCCAGCGCCTCGGCGCGCCGCGCCGCCTCGATCAGCATCTGGTCACTGGCGTCCGGCCGGCCATAGAGGATATTCTCGCGCACCGAGCGATGCAGCAGCGAGGTATCCTGCGTGACCATGCCGATCTGGGCGCGCAGCGAGTCCTGCGTCACCGCCGCAATGTCCTGGCCGTCGATCAGGACCTTGCCGCTTTCGAGGTCATAGAAGCGCAACAGAAGATTGACCAGCGTCGACTTGCCGGCACCCGAACGGCCAACGATGCCGACCTTCTCGCCCGGCTTCACCGTCAGCGACAGGCTTTCGATCACGCCCTTCTGCTTGCCATAATGGAAGCGGATGTCCTCAAAACGGATCTCCCCCTTGGTCACGGCAATATCCTTGGCGCCAGGCCGGTCTTCGACGAGGCGCGGCAGCGAGATCGAGGCGATGCCGTCCTGCACCGTGCCGATATTCTCGAACAGCGTGGACATCTCCCACATGATCCATTGCGACATGCCCCAGAGCCGAAGCACGAGGCCGATGACTAGGGCGACGGCGCCGATCGTCACGGCTTGGCCGAGCCACAGCCATAGCGAGATTGCAGTGACCGAAAACAACAGCAGCGAATTCAGGACGTAGAGCAGGCCGTAGAGCTGCGTCACCAACCGCATCGACCGGTAGACTGTATCGAGAAAGCCAGCCATACCGTCCTTGGCGAAGGATGCCTCGCGCCGCGCATGCGAGAACAGCTTGACCGTCTGGATGTTGGAGTAGCTGTCGACGACACGGCCGGTCATGGTTGAGCGCGCATTAGCCTGCTCCTCGCCGACCTTGCCCAGCCGCGGGATGAAATAGCGCAACAGCAGGACATATCCGGCAAGCCAGACGGCAAGCGGCGCAGCCAGCCGCCAGTCTGCCGAGCCGACAATGAACAGCATGCCGAGAAAATAGACGACGATATAGTTGAGCACATCGATGAGCTTGATGACGCACTCGCGCACCGCGAGCGCGGTCTGCATCAGCTTGGTCGCGATGCGCCCGGCAAACTCGTCCTGATAGAAGCTCATCGACTGCTTGAGCAGGTAACGATGCACCTGCCAGCGGATACGCATCGGATAATTACCCATCAGCGTCTGCTGGTTGAGCAGCGAATGGAACCAGACCGTCGCCGGCAGCGCGAAAACCACGATGAAGGCCATCCCGGCCAGCTTCAAGCCTTCGGTCTGCAGGAACGTCTCGCGATTCTGTCCGGACAGCCAGTCGACGATCCGGCCCATGAAGCCGAACATCCACACCTCGGCAAGGGCGATGGCCGTCACCAGTACCGCATCGAGAGCGATGTAGGGCCACGCGCCGCGCGTATAATGCACGCAGAAGGCGATCAGTGTCCGCGGCGGCTCGACCGGCTCCTTGGCAGGGAACGGATCGAGCCTTTTTTCAAACCAGCTAAACATAGAGATGCTCACAATACCTGTTTCCGCTCACGCGGCACGCGAACGGACGGGGTGCCCAGACCGCATGGCGTCAAGGACCGGCGATACGGAATCGTCCGCCTCGCCGGTCCTGCTTCGCGCTATATAGGTTGTCGCGGGCCTTTCGCCGACAGTCTCGTTTGACGATGCTGACGACGTTTTGACGATCCGGATTTTCGCGCTGGTTTTTGCACCAGGCCGGATCAGCCTGATGATCCGGCGCACCAGCGACGGCCGGCTATAGTCCGGAACGGCGCGCGAGAAATCGACGTCCGGCAGCATACCGCGATGCGGACGCCGGCGGGTCTCGGCGTGAACCGCCGACGAGTAGGTCTCGCCGATCAAAAGCGCCCAGGTCGCAGTCTTCCGCTCGTGCAGGCTTCTTGTGCCGGGTATTCTACAGGGATCGAACATCGGTCCGTCCTCCAGTTGAAGATGCAGGTAGAAGGGTGAACCAACCCAGGCCGCGGGCACGCGCGGCGCGGCAAAGGTGGCATCGGTCGAAGCGTGTTCAGGTGGGGCGTTCAGCCCCTTCCACAGCTTGAAAAACATCGCAGGATTCCTTCAAAGGCCGAAAAAGGTTTCGGCGGGAATCGGTGCGATTGAAGTCTAGAAGGTCAGGAGAATCGTCGTACCGAAACCGCCGTCGGGCTGGTAAGCCCACGAGAGGGGTGGTGGATGTGCATGGCCATCATGAATTACCCCTCCATCGGTTCGGGTTGACAATGCTGGCCGTATAACCGACTTCGCAGAAAATGACCACCCGCCAGTCCAGGAATTTCCAAAACCGCGAGAGCTCTGTGGCTGATCTGCCACTTATTAGAAAGACGCGGAAATGACCGACCGTCTCCGCATCGCGCTCTACCAGCCTGATATCGCCGGCAACACCGGGACAATCCTGCGCTTCGCCGCTTGCCTTGGTCTCGGCGTCGACATCATCGAACCGGCGGGCTTCCCGCTCGGTGACCGGGCGCTGAAACGCGCCGGCATGGACTACCTCGAAATGGCGGCGCTGACCCGCCATGTCGACTGGCACGCCTTCGAGGACTGGCGCAAGCTTGCCAAGCGGCGGCTGGTGCTGCTGTCGACCAAAGCAGCTGCCGCCTACACGGATTTCGCCTTTGCCGGCGACGACATTCTCTTGTTCGGCCGTGAATCCGCAGGCGTGCCGGACGCCGTTCACGAGGCGGCGGATGCGCGACTGATCATCCCGATGCAGCCCGGCGCGCGCAGCATCAACGTCGCGCTTTCCGTTGCGATGGTGGCGGCCGAGGCGATCCGGCAGCTCCGCTAGGATGTGTACGCGATCGCCGGCCGCAGCGACCAAGGCGTCGTCCTCACGCAACACTGCGTCCTCTCCGGTCATTCTCATCCAGACGCCCATCGCCTTCTCCTGCCGTTTGCATCTTCGAGGCTTCTTCGCTACAAGCTCAACTTAACTTGAGGTCAAGCGGAAAAATCGGAGATGGCTGCGGCAACGGAATTAACAGTCGGCCAGGTGGCGATGCGCAGCGGCGTGGCGGTGTCGGCGCTGCATTTCTACGAAGCACGCGGGCTGATCCGCAGCCACCGCACATCAGGCAACCAGCGGCGTTATGGCCGCGACGTGCTGCGACGGGTGGCGATCATCAAGGTAGCTCAGGAGGTCGGCATTTCGCTGGCCGAGATCGGCACAGCCCTTCGATCATTGCCTGAAGGCCGGACGCCGACGCGCGAGGATTGGAACCTGCTTTCGACGGCTTGGCGCGATGACCTCGACCAGAAAATTAGTCAGCTCAAGAAGCTGCGCGACGGGCTGAGCGACTGCATCGGCTGCGGCTGCATGTCGATCGACAAATGTCCGCTGCGGAATAAGAACGACAGGCTGGCAAGGGACGGCGCGGGCGCCCGCAGGCTGGTCGTGCGTTGAAGCCATGACGGTCTGGACGGGTTCAGCGAACTTATCCTGTCCGTTAGTCACTATACAGTCTTGTGAAGTTCATGTGCCCGTGCTTGATACGCCACTGCAACTAACCTTGGGGGGCAGAATTGAAATTTGCATACAAGACTTACGCCGCGTTGCTTGGCGCCATTGTGTTGGCTGGATGCATGCCGAGCGAAGGTGAATGGAATACGGCAAGGACTTTGGTTCAGGGCAGTCCTGCCATGTATAAGAAAGTGCTTACGGAATGCATCAGGCATTCGGAGCAATCGCCTCTCAGTTCGAAGCAGGAAGCTGGCAAGATCATGAATGTCAGCGCAGCCGCGGCGCCACGTGTCTGGTGCGGAAGAACCGTGCGGGCCTTCGCGAATGGGCGCCTGACGTATGCCGAGATGAAAAGAGCGCATCTTGGAACGGGCGACAGAAGCGTGTTTATCAAGATCGTTCAGGGCAGATGAACTAGCCCTGATACATTCAGCCTCGATACCGGAGCGTTAATCGGCCGCCGGCAGCCGCCTGATGGTGAATTCGATGACGTCGCCCGGCCGCTCGAACCAGCTTTCGATCTCGGTCCAATAGGCCTGCTTGGGAAAGCGCTCGAACCATTCCTTCGCCTTGAGACGAGCATCGGAGCGCGGCAGCACGAACGTCTCGCGCAGGAAGCCGTCGCGCGGCATGCGCGCGTTCTCGGCGCGCGAACGGTCGAGCCTCTTCTTCAGGCCATCCAGCGGCGGTCTTGCCGGGGTGCGCACGAAAGAACTCCATTCACCCTTGACCCTTGCACCCAAGAGATTAGGGATCGCGGCCGGAAAAGACGAGTCATTTGTCGGGCGCGCCCGCAACCGGAGACAGGATTTGCAACGACCCGAGATACCGGCGGGGCTGCCAGCCGACATCGAACAGAAGAAGACGAAGGCACGGCTGTGGTTCGAGACGTTGTGCGAGCGCATCTGTGCCAGCTTCGAGCAGATCGAGCAGGACCTGCAGGGGCCGCAGGCTAGCTGGTCGCCCGGCCGCTTCGAAAAGACGCCGTGGCAACGCGATGCCGGCAAGGGCGGCGGCGGTATCATGTCGATGATGCACGGCCGCGTCTTCGAGAAGGTCGGCGTCCACACCTCGACCGTCCACGGCGAGTTCTCGCCCGAATTCAGGAAGCAGATGCCGGGCGCCGAAGAGGACCCCTCCTTCTGGGCAAGCGGCATTTCGCTGATCGCCCATCCGTGGAACCCCAACGTGCCGGCCGTGCATATGAACACGCGCATGGTCGTCACCTCGCGCCAGTGGTTCGGCGGCGGCGCCGATCTGACACCGGTGCTCGACCGCCGCCGCAGCCAGGACGACCCCGACACGATCGCCTTCCACAGAGCGATGCAATTTGCGTGCGAGAAGAACGCGGCGATCGCCGACTACGTGAAATTCAAAGCCTGGTGCGACGAGTACTTCTACCTGCCGCACCGTGACGAGCCACGCGGTACCGGCGGTATCTTCTTCGACTGGCTGCATTCGGATGAGGACAAAGGCGGCTGGGACGCCGATTTCAACTTCGTCCAGGACGTCGGGCGATCTTTTCTCGTCGTCTACGAACATCTGGTGCGCGCCAACTTCAATGACAACTGGACCGATGGCGACCGTGACGAGCAGCTCATCCGCCGCGGCCGTTATGTCGAATTCAACTTGCTTCACGATCGCGGCACCATCTTCGGGCTGAAGACCGGCGGCAATGTCGCCTCGATCCTGTCCAGCCTGCCGCCAGAAGCGAAATGGCCGTAAAATCTCGGTGAGCACGACGTGAGCCGCAATCGGGTCCAAATCCCCAGAATTTGACGGCGAATGTGGCGCAAGGCGCGCCAGAAAATATCTTTTTCGTCTAATGTATCATTGTAAAGATTGGGCTATTTGTCGCGTCGGGCCGGGAAACGCCGGCGGTTCTTTACTCCCGAGAGCCGCGACCCGACGTGACCGGACGGCCCATGATTGAATCGGGCACCTTTCCCAAGCGGTGCCCGTATTTTCCAGGAGAGCATGCCATGCGCAAGCTTATTATGACCGCAGCCGCCACTGCCGTTCTCGCCTCTGGTACTGCCGCATTCGCTGCGGTCAAGCACACCACCGGCACGATCAAAAGCTTTGATGGAACGGCGATGAGCCTAGTTCTGGATAACGGAGCCACCTTTACGTTGCCCCAGACCTTCAAGGATCCTGGCCTGAAGGTCGGCGAAAAGGTCCGCGTCACGTGGGATATGAGCGGCAAGGATAAAATTGCCGAGGCAGTCAAGATCGTGAAGTGATGTCCTGCCCGCTGGAGCAAGACGAGGTCTTACTCCTGGGTGGCGTAAGAGGGCGGAGCAGCGATGCTCCGCCTTTTCGCAACCCGATCACCAGAGGGCCGCGTGTCGGCTTGGACGCACGGCACTCTAAGGCAACCAAAACCGTTCGATCGTGTTATGCTTAGCTGGCCAGCGTGTAGCCCGGATACCGTACGCGGTTTCCGGATCGCGCAATCAAAGGTCTGGAGCTTCCGTGTCAGTGCGCTGCGCGGCGCTCCAAGGAGGAGATGAGGAGAAGCCGATGAAGGAATTCCATTGCGGGTCGCTCGTACCCGGCTGCGAGTGGCACACACGCGCCGAGGAGGAGGCTGAGGTCATGCGCCGTGCCGTCGAGCATCTGCGCGAGACGCACGGCGAGACGGTGATCCGCGAGACGATGATCGAGGCGATCCGCTCGCGCATCGAAAAGGTCCGCGACGCAGCGTGACGGTCAGGATTCGAGTGCCTCCGCGGCGCGCTTGAGCAGCGCGCCGCGATCAAGCGCAAAACCGGACTCGACCCATTCCTTTTCGAGATTCTTCAACGTTGCACCAAGCTTCGGCCCCGGTGATGCGCCAAGCGTCGTCAGATCGGCGCCCTTGACCGGAAAAACAGGGTTTTGCCATTTTGCAGCGAAGGCAAGCAGGCGCGAGAAGCCGCCGGCTTCGAGCAGTGCGTCATTGTCTTCGACCGCGCGGGATCGAGCGGAAGCGAGCAACAGCCGCAACCGGTCGACAAAGCCTTGGCGGTCGCCAAAATAAAGCCTTTTCGCCAACTCTCCTTCAGTCGTTTTCGGATCGACGGCAGCCGTGATCGCCCAATTCCGCAGCCGGCTTGCTTCGCTCACGGAAAGCCTCAATCTCTCGGCAAGCGTTTTCATGCGCGCGGCATCCGGCGGCACGATGGATTCCAGCCTGAGCAGCGGGTCCGGCGCCCAGGCCAGGTCCTTCTCGGTCTTGGTCAGCCCGTGGATGGCATCGATGCCCCATTTCTCGCTTTCCGGCAAAACGGCGGTCAGAACGCCGGCCTGGCGCATCCACAGCAGCGCCCGCGACGGATCTGGCGCCGACAGCAATTTCTTCAATTCCCACCAGACGCGCTCGACCGAAAGCTGGTCGAGCCCCTGCTTCAGCCGAGCACAAGCCTTCAACCCTTCGGCATCCGGCCTACCGTCGCCATACCATGCGAAGAAACGGAAGAAACGCAGGATGCGCAGATAATCCTCGCGGATACGGGCTTCCGGATCGCCGATGAATCGCAGCCTCCGCGCTTCGATATCGGCGATACCGCCGACCAGATCGACGACCGTTCCATCGGCCTCGGCATAGAGTGCATTGATGGTGAAATCACGCCGCTCAGCGTCGGCTTTCCAGTCGCGGCCGAACGACACTTTGGCGCGCCGGCCGTCGGTTTCGATATCGGCACGCAGCGTGGTGACCTCATAGGCCTTGCCGTGGCCGACCGCGGTGACTGTGCCATGCTCGATGCCGGTCGGTACCGTCTTGAAGCCTGCCGCCTCGGCGCGCCGGATGGTTTCCTCGGGCACCGTGGTGGTGGCGATGTCGATGTCGGCGACCGGCTGGCCGATGAGCGCGTTGCGCACCGCACCGCCGGCGACACGCGCCTCCTCGCCGCCATCAGTCAGCGCGGCGAGCAGGCGCTGCAGGTGGCGTTCGCCGAGCCACCCGGCCTTGTCCGCGATCGACACTGGATCGCTCACGAATAGAGCCTTTCATAAAGCGTACGGATGATGCCCGCGGTGACGCCCCAGATGCGCTGGTCGCCATAGGGCATCTCGTAATAGAACCATTCGAGGTCGTTCCACATGCGACTGTCTCTGGTGTGGTTGGCGGGGTCCATCAGAAAGCCCAGCGGCACCTCGAAGACGGCATCGACTTCGTCGGAATTCAACGTCAGGCTGAAACCGGGCCGCACAATCCCGAGCACCGGGGCGATGCGATAGCCGCTGCCGGAAACGTAGTCCGGCAGACGGCCGACGATCTCGATGTAATCCCTATCGAGACCGATCTCCTCGAATGTCTCGCGCAACGCCGCCGCTTCCGGGCTCGCATCGGTTTGATCGATGGTACCACCGGGGAAAGCCACCTGCCCCGAATGGTTGCGCAGCTTTTCCGCCCGCCTGGTCAAAAGGACCGTGGCTTCATGGCCATGATCGACCACCGGGATCAGCACGGCGGCATCGCGCAGCGCCTTGGCCAGCTTCAGCCTGGGATGGCCCGGATTGAAGCGGTGGTCGCCAAAATCGTCGCCGGCATGCGCCAGCGGCTGCGCCGCGACGCGCTGGCGAAACCCGGCAACGGAAAACGGCAACGGCATCACCTGATCCATCATAGGCGGTCCATCATGCGCTCAGCCGTTTCAGTTTCTCAGCCGGCATGATTGGATAGACCTCGCCTTTGGAACGGACGGCAAACATCCTCTTGCCACCGATGTCGATCTCTTCGCCGTGCTCGACCAGCTCGTACATCACCGGCCGTGCCACCAGCGCCTCCAGCCGCCCGCGCACCAGCACATAAGGCTTCAGGCCACCTGTCTCGTCCTCATCGACGAAGCGCAGCGGGTGTCCCGCCCCAGCCTCGACCACGTCGCCGACATTGGTGCGAAAGGTGATGATTTGTCCGTCGCCGACGCCCGACACGTCCATCTCGACGGCAATGAAGGGCGCGTCGGCGACGCGGATGCCGACCTTTTCCACCGGCGTCACCAGGTAAGTCCTGCCGTCCGCGTCCTTGCGCAGCACTGAGGAAAAAAGCTGCACCAGCGGCATCCGGCCGATCGGCGTTCCCAGATAGAACCAGGTGCCGTCCTGCTTGATTTCCATGTCGAGATCGCCGCAAAATGCCGGATTCCAGCGTTCCACCGGCGCCGGCCCCTTACCGGCGCGCGTCGCGCGCGAGACCAGCGCTTCCAGCCCGCGCGCCTCGGTCGCGGCCGTCAGGCTCTCTTCACGATGGTCGGCGGCTTCCGTCATGGTCACGAAATAGTCACTGTTGTTCCGCTTGTCAGCCTAAGTCTGTGATTTAAGTTCATTGCAGGCGCATGCGAAGCCGAATCGCGGCATTCTCTGCGGCACCAAGGTGCCAAGCGGTGTTTCCAACAGAAGGATCGATGCTGCATGAGCGTTATGATCAAGGAAAGCCCAATCAGCGAAAAGGACATGGTGGCGCAGGCCGAGAAAGCGCTGGCCGACATTTCGAGGGTCCGTGACGGCGTCGGCCGGGTCATTTTCGGCCAGGAAAGCGTCGTCGAGCGCACGCTCGTCGCATTGCTGGCCGGCGGCCATGCACTGCTGGTCGGCGTGCCCGGCCTCGCCAAGACCAAGCTGGTCGAAACGCTGGGCATCGTGCTCGGCCTCGATTCGCGCCGCATCCAGTTCACGCCCGACCTGATGCCATCCGACATTCTCGGCTCGGAAGTGATGGAGCAGGATGAATTCGGCAAGCGCTCCTTCCGCTTCATTTCCGGGCCGATCTTTGCGCAACTGCTGATGGCAGACGAGATCAACCGCGCCTCGCCACGTACCCAGTCGGCGCTGCTGCAGTCGATGCAGGAATACCACGTCACCATTGCCGGCGTGCGCCATGATCTGCCGTCACCGTTCCACGTTCTGGCGACGCAGAACCCGCTGGAGCAGGAAGGCACCTATCCGCTGCCGGAAGCGCAGCTCGACCGCTTCCTGATGCAGGTCGATATCCTCTACCCCGAGATCGAGGCGGAGCGCCGCATCCTGCTGGAGACCACCGGTATCGAGGATGCCAAGGCTGAAAACGTGCTGCAGCCGGCGCGGCTGAAGGACATCCAGACGCTCATCCGCCGTATGCCGGTGCCGGAAAGCGTCGTCGAGGCGATCCTCAAGCTGGTGCGCTCAGCGCGCCCCGGCCAGGGCAACGCCGATACCGACAAGCACGTCGCCTGGGGCCCAGGCCCGCGCGCCAGTCAGGCGCTGACGCTGTGCACCCGCGCCCGCGCCCTCTACGATGGCCGGCTGGCGCCGTCGGTCGACGACGTCCGCGCGCTCGCCGAGCCGGTGCTGCAGCACCGCATGGCGCTGACCTTCGCCGCCCGCGCCGAGGGCACCACGGTTCGCGATGTTGTGGCGAAGCTCGCGAAAGGGATTTGATGGCGCGCATCGGTGAAGCGCAGGCACCGGCAGCGACGCGCGATGCGCTCGCCAGAGGCCGGTTGCGGGCTTCGTTGGTGCCGGACCTGCTGGTCGAGGCGCGCCGCATCGTCAACACGGTAATTGCCGGCTGGCATGGCCGCCGCAAGCGCGGTATCGGCGAGAATTTCTGGCAGTTCCGGCCCTATGTCGAAGGCGATTCCTCGCGCATTGACTGGCGCCGTTCCGCTCGCGACGACCACACCTATGTCCGCGACCGTGAATGGGAGGCTGCCCACACGGTGTGGCTGTGGGCCGATCCCTCGCCTTCCATGCTCTACAAATCGACCGGGGCCAGCGTTTCCAAGGAATCGCGCGCCCTGGTGCTGACGTTGGCCATGGCCGAGCTTTTGTCGCGCAGCGGCGAGCGCATTGCCTGGCCGGGCCTGACCGACCCGTTCACCGCCCGCAATGGCGCCGAGCGCATCGCGGCGCAACTGATGCACGCCGGCGACCTGCCGGCAAAGCCCGATCTATCCGGCATTCGCCGGTTCTGCGACATCGTCCTCGTCAGCGATTTCCTCGACCCCGTCGAGGACACTATTGCGTGGCTGGACGTTCCCGCCCGCCACGGCGTGCGCGCCCATCTGGTCGAGGTCGCCGATCCGGCCGAGGAAAGCTTCCCCTATGCCGGGCGCACCGAATTCACCGATCCTGAGACCGGCGACAAGCTGACCGCCGGCCGCGCCGAAATGCTGGGCGAGGAATATCGCCTGCTTTATGCCGCCCGCCGCCAGGAACTGGCCGCCTGGTGCAAACGGCTTGGCTGGAGCTTTACCGTCAATCATACCGATCGCCTTGCCTCCGAGGCGCTGGTGCGCATCCACATGGCGATGACCGCCGAAGGCAGCTTTGCCGGGAGGGCCCGCGCATGAGTTGGCTGCCGCTCTCCTTCGGGGCGCCGATGGTGCTGTGGGGCCTGCTGGCGCTGCCGGTGATCTGGTGGCTTCTGCGGCTGACCCCGCCCAGGCCGCAAGCCGAGGTGTTTCCGCCGCTCAGGATTCTCGCCCGCGTGCTGAGGCGCGAAGAAACGCCGCAGCAGAGCCCTTGGTGGCTGACGCTGCTCAGGCTGCTGATGGCCGCGCTTGTCGTGGCAGCACTTGCCGAACCCGTCTTCAACCCGCGCGAAAAGCTGCCGGCCGAAGGCGCCGCCCTGGCGCTGGTGATCGACAATGACTGGGCAAGTGCCGCCGACTGGGGCAAGCGGGTCGCCACCGCCGAGCGGCTGATCGCCGATGCCAATTCGAACGGCGTGCCGGTGCTCATCGCTTTCACCGCCGAGAAGCCGAATGCCGAGATCGGTCCCTTCGATGCCGCTGCCGCGCTCGACCGGCTGCGCGCGGCAAAGCCGCGGCCGATCCCGACCGACCGCCCCGCCGTCTACGCCCGCGTCGCGTCAGCCCTGGAGTCGCTGCCGGGCGCAAGCGTCGCAGTGCTCGCCGATGGCTTGGCGGCGCAAGGCGACGAAGCCGCCTTCAACACGTTGTTGTCAAAGAACGCGGCACGTGTCGTCTGGGCCGTCTCCGACCGGCTGTCGCTGACCGGCCTGACCGGCGCCGACAACCAGGTCGACGGCTTCGCCCTGACCGCCATCCGCGCACCGGGCGATCCGGCACCTGCACAGGTGACGGCCGGCGCGTTCGACGACAAGGGGCGCCGCATTGCCGACGCGACGCTGACCTTTGCCCCGGGCGGAACCACCGCAACCGGCACGATGGCGGTGCCGTTCGAACTGCGCAACGACTTCGCCTACATCGCGCTCGATGGCGAGCGCCAGGCCGGTGCCGTCCGCGTGCTCGATGAGAGCTCAAAACGCCGCCGCGTCGGGCTGCTGTCGCAGTCCGAGGCTGATCAGGCGCAACCGCTGCTGTCGCCGCTCTACTACATTCGCCGCGCCCTGCAGCCCTTCGCCGATCTCGTCGAGCCGTCGAGCGTCGATCTCGCCGACGCCATCCCGCAACTGCTCGACCAGAAACCGGCGATGATCGTCATGGCTGATGTCGGCACCATTCCGGAACAGGCGCGGCAGAGGCTGGTCGACTGGGTCGACAAGGGCGGCACGCTGGTGCGTTTTGCCGGTTCGCGGCTGGCCGCTGCCGGCAATGACGACGATCTGCTGCCGGTCCGGCTGCGCACCGGCGAGCGATCGCTTGGCGGCGCGCTGTCATGGACGGCGCCGCAGCCGGTCACCGAATTCCCGAAAACCGGTCCCTTCGCCGACCTCGCGCCGCCGACCGAGGTCACCGTTACCAGGCAGGTGCTGGCCGAGCCGACGCCCGACATTGTCGAGCGCACCTGGGCCACGCTTGCCGACGGTACGCCGCTGGTGACCGGGATGAAGAAGGACAAGGGCACCCTCGTACTGTTCCACGTCACCCCCGAGGCGACGTGGTCCAACCTGCCGATCTCCGGCAGCTTCGTCGAGATGCTGCGGCGCATCGTGCAATTGTCGCGCAACCAGGGCTCGGCGGTCGCCAATGCCGAGGCAGCCGCCACGTCGCTGGCACCCTATCGCATGATCGCTGCCGACGGCACGCTGGTGCCGCCGACGCCGGATGCCAGGCCGCTGGTGCCCGGCGCCGGCCCGCTGCCGGTGACGCTGGAAAACCCGCCCGGCCTCTACGGCTCGGAGACGGGAGTGTTCGCTCACAATCTGCTCGGTGGCGACAGCGCATTCACGCCGCTGGCCCGGCCTGAAATCACGGTGCCGGTCACCACCATCCAGTATGCCTTCGACGAGCAGCACAACCTCAAAGGTCCGCTTGTCACGGCCGCTCTGGTGCTGATGGTGCTCGACACGCTTGCCGTATTCTGGATGGGCGGCCTGTTGTCGCGCCGGCCGCGCCGTGCCGGCGCTGCGGCCACGGCAGCCGTCCTGCTGATTGCGCTCGGCGCTTTGATTGGCCACGCGGACGTCGCGCGCGCCGACGACGCCAAACCGGGAGATACGGAGGCGATCGGGGACATTTCAAAGACCCGGATCGCCTATGTGCTGACCGGCGAGCCGGGTGTCGATTCGATCAGCCGCGCCGGGCTCGAAGGCCTGACCCGCTTTCTTATCGAAAAAACCGCGCTCGAACCCGGAGCACCGGCCGGCGTCGACATCTCGAAGGACGAACTTTCCTTCTATCCGCTGATCTACTGGCCGATCGATCCCTCGGCCCCGATGCCCAGCGAGGCCGCCATCGCCCGCATCGACGCCTACATGCAGCAGGGCGGAACGGTCTTGTTCGACACCCGCGACCAGTTCGCCAATGGCATTGGTGCGGATTCGACCAGCCCGGCGACGGAGCGGCTGCGCGACATCCTCGGCAACCTCAACGTGCCACCGCTTGAACCGGTGCCGTCGGATCACGTGCTGACCAAATCCTTCTACATTCTTCCGGAGTTTCCCGGCCGTTTTGCCGGCAGCCCGCTTTGGGTCGAGGCATCGCTCGAAGCCAGCAACACCGAGAACCGCCCGGTGCGCACCGGCGACGGCGTTTCGCCGATCATGATCACCGCCAATGATTTCGCCGGCGCTTGGGCCGTCGACGAGAATGGCGACCCGCTATTGCCGACGGTGCCTTCGGATCCGATGCAGCGCATCTATGCGCTGCGTGCCGGCGTCAACATCATGATGTACATGCTGACCGGCAACTACAAATCCGATCAGGTGCACGTCCCGGTGCTGCTCGAACGGCTGGGGCAGTAGACTATGAACTGGTCGCTCTCCTTCGAACCGCTCATCACCTGGCCACTGCTCGCAGTGGTTCTGGTGCCGCTGCTGCTGCTGGCGCTGGTCGGCCTTTGGTTTCGCCAGCGCGGCGCGGTCTTCCGCCTGGCAGCCCTGATTGCCCTGGCGGCGGCGCTGCTCAATCCGGTGTTCCTCGACGAAGAACGTGAGCCGCTGAAAAGCATTGTCGCCGTCGTCGTCGATCGCAGTCAGAGCCAGGATATCGGCGACCGCACCAAGCAGACTGACGCGGCGTTGGCCGGGCTTCAGCAGCGTCTCGGCCGCTTCAAGCAGTTCGACGTCCGTGTCGTCGAAGCCGGCAAGTCCGAAGCCGCTGACGAGCGCACCGAGACGCGGTTGTTTTCCTCGCTCGAAAATGCTTTCCGCGACGTGCCGCCATCGCGCATCGGCGGCGCCATCATGATCACCGATGGCGAGGTGCATGACGCGCCGTCCGGCGCACCCGATTTCAATGCCCCGCTGCACGCGCTGATTACCGGCAACGAGCATGAAAAGGACCGTCGCATTCGCTTCGAGAATGCGCCGCGCTTCGGCCTCGTCGGCAAGCCGCTCGACATGACCTATCGCGTCATCGCCACCAACAACGAAACCGGCCCGGTCGATGTCCGCGTATCGGTCAATGGCGAGCAGGTATCGGTCGAGCACGCCAACATCGGCCAGGCGATGCCGCTGCAGGTGACCATTCCCAGCGCCGGGCGCAACATTGTCGAACTCGCCATCAACCACGAGCCGGGCGAACTCACCGACACCAACAACCGCGCCATCGCGCTGATCGACGGCATTCGCGAAAATCTGCGCGTATTGCTCGTTTCCGGCGAACCGCATGCGGGCGAGCGCACCTGGCGCAATTTGCTGAAATCCGACGCTTCGGTGGACCTCGTGCACTTCACCATCCTGCGCCCGCCGGAAAAGCAGGACGGCACGCCGATCAACGAATTGTCGCTGATCGCCTTCCCGACGCGCGAGCTGTTCGTCGAGAAGATCAAGGATTTCGACCTGATCATCTTCGACCGCTATCAGCACCGCGACGTACTGCCGATCCTCTATTACGACTATATCTCCGAATACGTCGAAAAGGGCGGCGCGCTGCTGATCGCGGCAGGCCCCGAATATGCCGGCGAAAGCTCGATCGCCCGCACGCCGCTGATGTCGGCGCTGCCGGCAATGCCGACCGGCGAGGTCATCGACAAGGCCTTCTATCCGCGCCTCACCGATACCGGCCAGCGTCATCCGGTAACGCGCGGGCTCGACGGCTCCGCGACCGAGCCGCCGCACTGGAGCCGCTGGTTCCGCACCATCGGCGTCGAGAACCCCGAGGGCGAGGTGGTGATGAAGGGCGCCGACAACCGGCCGCTGCTGCTGCTCGATCGCAAGGGCGAAGGCCGCGTCGGCATGCTTCTGTCCGACCAGGGCTGGCTGTGGGCGCGCGGCTTCGAGGGCGGCGGCCCCCATGTCCAGCTCTACCGGCGCATCGCCCACTGGCTGATGAAGGAGCCCGAACTCGAGGAAGAGCGGCTGACCGCCGACGGCCGCGGCATGGTGCTTGAAATCCGCCGCCAGACGATGAGCGACGACCCCGGCCCGGCGCAAGTCATCACGCCGTCCGGCAAGGCACTGATCGTCAGGCTCGAGAAATCCGAACCAGGCGTCTTCCTCGGCAGCGTCGAGACCAACGAAATCGGTCTCTATCAGGTCGGCAATGGCGACCTGACGGCATTGGCCCATGTCGGGCCGGTCAACGCCCCGGAATTCACCGACGTCGTCTCCACCGAGAACCGGCTGAAACCACCGGCTGAGGCAACCGGCGGCAGCGTTCGCCGGCTGGCGCCGGCCTCAGCACTTGGCACTCTCACCAGCACCGTCACGCTGCCATCCGTAGTCCCGGTCCGTTCCTCGGGCGCTGCCTCCGGCGATGACTGGATCGGCCTGCGCACCACCGACGACAGTGTACTCAAGGCCGTCTCGCGCGTGCCGCTGTTCGGCGGCTTCCTCGGCCTCGGCCTGCTGCTTCTGGCGATGGGCTCGATGTGGTACCGCGAAGGGCGGTAACGCGGTTTATCCTTCTCCCCTTGTGAGATCTTTGCACAGAAGCCGATCAGTGATTCTGTTGTGAGGTTGGAGCAGGGAGATTCGCGATGGTGGATCGTGTTCTGGGTCA
>NZ_JAMYND010000018.1:0-135465 GCF_040318885.1 Mesorhizobium sp. M0998 | reverse complement strand
CCGGCCGTTACCTCCCCGGCCGCCACCGGCCCGCAGGACCGTGGCTAACAGGAGATCACCGAGCGCGGCGGCGCCGGGCGCACGGCGCTTTCGGTCGAGCCGCGCGACGGACGGCTTTGCGTTTTCATGCCGCCGGTTGAAGCGCTGGAGGACTATCTCGAACTGGTCGCGGCGGCGGAGAACGCTGCCAAGGCGATCGGACTGCCTGTGCATATCGAGGGCTACGGCCCGCCGCACGATCCGCGCCTCAACGTCATCCGTGTCGCACCCGATCCCGGCGTCATCGAGGTCAACATCCACCCCGCCGCGAATTGGCAGGATTGCGTGGCGACGACCACGGCGATCTACGAAGAGGCGCGGCAGACGCGGCTTGGCGCCGACAAGTTCATGATCGACGGCCGCCACACCGGCACCGGCGGCGGCAACCATGTCGTCGTCGGCGGCGCAACGCCCAATGACAGTCCGTTCCTGCGCCGCCCCGACCTGTTGAAGAGCCTGGTGCTGCAATGGCAGCGGCATCCGTCGCTGTCCTACCTTTTCTCCGGCCTGTTCATCGGCCCCACCAGCCAGGCGCCGCGCTTCGATGAGGCGCGCCACGATACGCTCTACGAACTCGAAATCGCGATGGCGCAGGTGCCGCATCCGGACAAGGGCGCGGCACCCCTGCCGTGGCTGGTCGACCGGCTGTTCCGCAACCTTCTGACCGACGTGACCGGCAATACGCATAGATCGGAAATCTGCATCGACAAGTTGTTTTCGCCGGACGGGCCGACCGGCCGGCTCGGGCTGGTCGAATTCCGCGGCTTCGAGATGCCGCCCAACGCGCGCATGAGCCTGGCGCAGCAATTGCTGGTGCGCGCCATCATCGCCCGGGCCTGGAAGAACCCGCTCGACGGCCGCTTCGTGCGCTGGGGCACTTCGCTGCACGACCGTTTCATGCTGCCGCATTATGTCTGGGCGGATTTTCTCGATGTGCTGGACGACCTCAAGCTGAACGGCTTTGCATTCCGTCCGGAATGGTTCGATGCCCAGCTCGAATTCCGCTTCCCGTTCTGCGGCGAGGTCCAGCATGCCGGCGTCAAGCTGGAGCTCAGGCAGGCGCTCGAGCCGTGGCACGTGATGGGCGAGCAAGGCGCGATCGGCGGCACCGTGCGCTTTGTCGATTCCTCCGTCGAAAGGCTGCAGGTGAAGACCGAGGGGCTCAACCCGGAGCGTCACGCCGTCGTCTGCAACGGCCGCGTCGTGCCGATGAAGGTGACTGACAACCGCGAGATCGCGGTGGCCGGCGTGCGCTTCAAGGCCTGGCAGCCGGCGTCCGGCCTGCATCCGGCGCTGCCGGTCAACACCCCGCTGGTCTTCGACATCTATGACCGCTGGTCGGGCCGCGCAATCGGCGGCTGCGTCTACCATGTCGCACATCCCGGCGGGCGCAGCTATGACACCTTCCCGGTCAATGGCAACGAAGCGGAGGCGCGGCGGCTCGCTCGCTTCGAGCCGCGTGGCCATACGCCGTCCAGCTATGTGCTGCGCAACGAAGAAGCCTCTGAAGATTTCCCGATGACCCTTGACCTTCGGCGGCCGCAAAGACTCTGATCAGCCATGGCGAAGGGGAATCACAAAAGGCTGCGCAGCAAGCCGCAGACCCACAGTCTGCTGGAGCACTATCAGCCGATCGACGGCGTCGTCGACGAGATGGTCGATGCGTCGGGCAATCCGCGGCCGGCCTGGCGGCACTTCATCGAGGCGCTGGAGGACCTGGGGCCGGAAAAGCTTGCCCAGCGCTTCGCCCGCGCCGACCAGTACCTGCGCGACGCCGGCGTCTACTACCGCGTCTACGACAAGGCCGGCGCCAACGAGCGCGAATGGCCGCTGGCGCATGTGCCGCTGCTGATCGAGGAGCAGGAATGGGCTGGTATCAGCGCCGGCCTGGTCCAGCGCGCCGATCTGTTCGAGGAGACCATCGCCGACATTTACGGTCCGAACCGGCTGGTCGAGAAAGGCATTCTGCCGGCCGGATTGATCGCGGCCAGCCCCGAATATTTGCGGCCGGTCGTCGGCACCAGGCCGGCCAGCGGCCATTTCCTGCATTTCTGCGCCTTCGAGCTCGGTCGTGGCCCGGACGGCCGCTGGTGGGTGCTTGGCGACCGCACACAGGCGCCGTCGGGCGCCGGCTTTGCGCTGGAAAACCGCGTCGCCACCACAAGGGCGCTGTCCGACATCTACGGCGAAATGCATGTGCACCGCCTGGCCGGCTTCTTCCGTCGCTTCCGCGACGCGCTGATCGGCATGGCCAGGCAAGCCGGCGGCCGTGTCGCCATCCTGACGCCGGGACCGCTAAACGAAACCTATTACGAACATGCCTATATCGCCCGCTATCTCGGCATCATGCTGCTCGAGGGCGAGGACCTGACCGTCTCCGGCGGCAGGCTGATGGTGCGCACGGTTTCGGGGCTGATGCCGGTGAGCGTCTTGTGGCGGCGGCTCGACGCCGCCTTCGCCGATCCGCTTGAATTGCGGCCGGACTCGCAGATCGGCACGCCGGGGCTGGTCGAGGCGGTTCGGCAAGGGGCGGTTTCGGCCGTCAATGCACTGGGCTCCGGCCTGATGGAGACGCGCGCGCTGCTCGCCTTCCTGCCCAAGATTTCGCGCGCCCTGCGCAACGAGGAACTGCTGCTGCCGACGGTCGCGACATGGTGGTGCGGGCAGGAGACGGAGCGTGAACATGTGCTCGCCAATATCGATAGCATGGTGATCGGCCCGGCGCTGTCGACGCGGCTTGCCTTCGAGGACGACGGCTCGACCAAGCTCGGGTCAGCGCTGTCGGTCGAGGAACGGGCCGAACTGGTCGCCAGGATCGAACGGGACGGCGGCGACTTCGTCGGCCAGGAAGCGGTGACGCTGTCGACCACGCCTGTCTATGTCGGCGGCTGGCTGGAGCCGCGGCCGGCAAGCCTGCGCGTCTATCTGGCGCGGACGCCGGAAGGCTGGACGGTGATGCCGGGCGGTTTTGCCCGTGTCGGCTTTTCGCTCGACCCGACGGCCATTGCCATGCAGCGCGGCGGCCAGGCGGCGGATGTCTGGGTGGTCAGCGACAGGCCGGTCGAGCGCGAGACGCTGCTGCCGCAGGAGCACGACAGCTTCACCCGAACCCTGCCGGGCAGCCTGCCCAGCCGCGCGGCTGAGAACCTGACATGGCTCGGCCGCTATATCGAGCGGTCGGAAGACACGGTGCGCATCCTGCGCGCCTACCATGTGCGGCTGGCCGAGACATCCGATCCCGAGATGCCGCTGCTCGCCGATATCAGCGACTATCTCGCGCCGTTCGGCATCGACGTCGAGACGGCAATCCCATTGGGGCTCATCGGCACGCTGGACAGCGCCGTTTACAGCGCCGGGCAGATCCGCGACCGCTTCTCGCCCGATGGCTGGCTGGCATTGAAGGATCTATCGAAGACCATCCACCAATTTGCCGCGACAGTGGCGCCGGGCGACGACGCGACAAGGGCAATGACGGTCATCCTGCGCAAGCTGGCCGGGTTTTCCGGCCTGCTGCACGAGAATATGTACCGCTTTGCCGGCTGGCGTTTCCTGGAAATCGGCCGCAGGCTCGAACGCGGCATCCAGATCGCCCGCACGCTCGCCCGGCTGACCAGAGCCCAGGCGCCGGAAGGTGCGCTCGACATGATGCTGGAGATCGGCGACAGCGTCATGACCCACCGTCGGCAATATCCGGTGCAAGCGGGACGGCGCACGGTGGTCGACCTTCTGGCGCTCGATCCGCTCAACCCGCGCTCAATCCTTTTCCAGCTCGAACGGCTGAAGGCCGAAATCGCGCTGCTGCCCGCTGTCGGCGCTGAAGGCCATATGTCGCCGGCGGCCAAGGAAATCCTGCAGCTCAACACGTCGATCGCCATCAAGGAGCCCTCGGACATGACGGCCAACGCCCTCGGCGATCTCGCCAATGAAATCGGCGGGCTCTACAACAGCCTCGCCAAAGCCTATTTCGGGTAGAGACAGCATGCTCTACGACATCAGGCTTCACCTGCGTTACGACTATGATGCGGCGGCCGGCGGTGGCCGCCATCAGGTGCGCGTGCTGCCGCCGACCATCCCTGGCGTGCAACGCGTCATCGCCGCTTCACTGTCTTTTGTGCCGGCGCCCAGCGAACGTTCCGACTTTTCCGACTTTTTCGGCAACAGTGTCACCTCGATCGCCTTTCGTGACGCGCATGATGCGCTCGACATCAGGATGAGCGCGCGTGTGTCGGTATCGCGGCCCGAACCCGGGCTCGACGTATCGCCGGACATACGCCGGCTGAGGGAAGAACTCGGCGCAGTGCACTCGCTGGCGCCGGCTTCGCCGCATCACTTTCTGGCCGCCAGCGATCATGCCGGCATCGACGCGGCAATCACTGCCTATGCGAAAGGCAGTGCCGGCAGTTCGACAGTCGGCACGGCCATGGCTCTGTGCAACCGCATTCACCGCGATTTCACCTATGACGGCGAGGCGACCACCGTGCAGACGCGGGCCAGCGACGCCTTCGGCCTGAAGCGCGGCGTCTGCCAGGATTTTTCCCACATCATGATCGCCGGCCTGCGCGGCCTCGGTATTCCCGCGGGCTATGTCAGCGGGTTCCTGCGCACCATCCCGCCGCGCGGGAAGCCGCGGCTCGAAGGTGCCGACGCCATGCACGCCTGGGTCAAGGTGTGGTGCGGGCGCGATGCCGGCTGGCAGGAATTCGATCCGACCAATGGCATGCGGGCAAGCAACGACCATATCACGGTCGGCTACGGCCGCGATTACTCCGATGTGGCGCCGATCGTCGGCGTGCTGAAAACCACCGGCGGGCAGGTCGGGGAGCAAGCGGTCGACGTCATTCCGGTCGTGCTCGAAAAGGCGTGACGACGCACGTCTTCGTTGCACGGCGACGTCGATAGGCTGTTCTGGAACCAAGAGATCAAGAGGCGTTGGAACCCGCAGCCGGCAAGCGGCTTATCTACGGAAATTCCGTGGAGAGGACATGCTGGACAAATCCGGGTCGTCGTCTGGCCAATCGGCTGTGAGGAAAGCTGCACCAAAAAACGGGGTGCCGCAGAACGGAGCGCTGGAGAACGGCGCGCAAGCCTCGGCCGTTCGGGCCTCGCTCAACTATGTCACCGACACTGAACCCGGTATTCGCCGGCTGCGTTCGGGCAAGGGGTTCTCGTACAAAGGACCCGACGGGCGGACTGTCGACGGGGAGGCGCTGGCACGCATCAAGGCGCTCGCCATTCCACCGGCCTGGACCGATGTGTGGATCTCGCCGGATGCCGACGGTCACATCCAGGCGACCGGTCGGGACCAGCGCGGCCGCAAACAATACCGCTATCACCCGCACTGGGCGGAGGAGCGTGACGGCGTCAAATATTCGAGCCTGATCGCCTTCGCCGAAAGCCTGCCCGAACTGCGGCGGCAGATCGACGTCGATTTGCGCCGTCACGGCCTGCCGCTGGAACGCGTCGTGGCGGCTATCGTCTGGCTGCTCGACAACACGATGATCCGTGTCGGCAATGCCGCCTATGCCCGCGACAACAAGAGTTTTGGGCTGACCACGCTGCGCGACCGCCATGTCGACATCAAGGGCTCGAGCCTGCGTTTTGCCTTCATCGGTAAATCCGGCAAGGAATGGAGATTGAAGCTTGTCGATCGCCGGATTGCCAAGGTCGTGCGTGGAGCGCAGGACCTGCCGGGCCAAAAACTGTTCCAGTATCTCGACGAGGACGGAAACAGGCATCCGGTGCGCTCAGACGACGTCAACCGCTATATCAGGGAGAACGCCGGAGCGGAGTTCAGCTCCAAGCACTTCAGAACCTGGGGTGGCACCATCCATGCGGCGTCGCTGTTTGCGCAAACCGAACGTCCGGAAAGCCAGGCGCAGCAAAAGCGGGTGATGAACAATATCATCGACAAGGTTGCCGAGCGGCTCGGCAATACGCGCGCGGTTTGTCGCCAATGCTACATCCATCCGGAAGTGTTCCGCGCCTGGCCCGAAGGACGGCTGCTGGACGAAATGGCGGATGCCAACCAAGGCAAGCGCTCGATCGCCGGGCTCGACGACGAGGAGGCCTTGGTCTTGAGATGGCTGAAGGCGAGGGAATGACGCCGGGACCGGAGCGTATTTTTTTGTCGACGCCATGTCTGCATCGGCCCTAGTGTTTCGTCCTTTGAAAGAGAAAAGGACGACCCATGCTCTACGCGATCCTCTGCTATGCCTCCGAAGACGTCGTCTGCTCCTGGAGCAAGGAGCAGGACGACGCCGTCATGGAAAAACTTCTGGGTGTGCAGGAAAAATATGCCCAGGCGGGCCGGCTTGGCCCGGTGGCGCGGCTCTTGCCGACGACCGCGGCGACGACGCTGAGGAAGGTCAAGGGCGAATCGATCGTCATCGACGGCCCGTTTGCCGAAACCAAGGAACAGTTCCTCGGCTTTTACACGCTCGAATGCGCCGACCTCGATGAGGCCGTCGACTTCGCGCGCGAGCTTTCCGAGGTCAACCCGAGCGGCGGCTCCTACGAAATCCGGCCGGTCTCGCTGTTCAATCCCGCCAAGGTTTCCGCATGACCGAACTCGCCTGGATCAGCACGGCAATCAGCACCGCTCGCCCGCAGGCGATGGGGGCATTGCTGCGCTACTTCCGCGACCTCGACGCGGCGGAGGAAGCATTCCAGGACGCCTGCCTGAGGGCACTGAACAACTGGCCGAAAAACGGTCCGCCGCGCGATCCGGCAGCCTGGCTGATCTTCGTCGGCCGCAACAGCGGCATCGATGCGGTGCGCAAGCGCGCCAAGCAGGCGCCGCTGCCGGAGGAGGACCAGATCTCCGATCTAGAGGATGCCGAGAGCGACGTCGCCGAGCGGCTGGACGGGGCGCATTACCGCGACGATATTTTGCGGCTGCTGTTTATCTGCTGCCATCCCGACCTGCCGGCCACACAGCAGATCGCGGTGGCGTTGCGCATCGTCTCCGGCCTGACGGTCAAGCAGATCGCCCGCGCCTTCCTCGTCGGTGAAAGCGCAATGGAGCAGCGTATCACGCGCGCCAAGGCGCGTATCGCCGACGCCGGGGTGCCGTTCGAGACGCCGGGAGCGGTCGAGCGCTCCGAACGGCTCGCCGCCGTCGCCGCCATGGTCTACCTGATCTTCAACGAAGGCTATTCCAGCAACAGCGGCGAGGCTTCGGCGCGTGCGCCGCTTTGCGAAGAGGCGATCCGGCTGGCCCGGCTGCTGCTCAGGCTGTTCCAGACCGAGCCGGAGATCATGGGGCTGACGGCGCTATTGCTGCTGCAGCATGCACGCTCGCCGGCTCGCTTCGACGAGAACGGCGAGATCGTGCTGCTCGAAGACCAGGACCGCAGCCTGTGGAGCCGCAAGATGATCGATGAAGGCCTGGCGCTGGTCGATAAGGCGTTGCGCCATCGCAAGCCCGGTCCCTACCAGGTGCAAGCGGCGATCGCCGCACTGCATGCGCGGGCGGAAAAGCCCGAGGACACGGACTGGAACGAGATCGACCTGCTCTACGGCCTGCTCGAGCAGATGCAGCCGTCGCCGGTGGTGACGCTCAACCGCGCCGTCGCGGTCTCCAAGGTGCGTGGACCGGAAGCCGCACTCGCCATGATCGAGCCGCTGGAGGGAAGGCTTTCCGGCTATTTCCATTTCTTCGGCCTCAAGGGCGGACTGCTGATGCAGCTTGGCCGCGGCGAGGAGGCGCGCGTCGCTTTCGACCGCGCCATCGCGCTTGCCAACACGGCCGCCGAGGCAGCGCATATCCGCATGCATATCGACCGGCTGATGAAAGAAAGCGCCGTGCGGGAAACCGCCAAGACGGCACACTGATTCGCTCTATCTGGCTGGTTCAACAGTCGGACGCCGGCTTGGACCATGCCGGGGTGGCGATTTCTCCCTGAAACGCGTAATGCCACGCCATGACAGCGCCTGGTGTGCCGACCGGCAGGGAGCGGGTATGGCGCAAGGCTCGGACCGACGCCATATGAGCGACGGAATCTGAAAGGGATGAAAATGACGATTGCGAAGGAAACGGCCGGGCTTCTGGCGAAACTGGGCGTTGCCGAGCGCGCGCTTACGGGCGGCGATCTTATCGTGCGCAGCCCGGTGACCGGCGAGCAGATCGCCGCGCTGAAGACCATCTCGCCGGCCGATGCGGCAACGACCATCGACAATGCCCACAGAGCTTTCCTGGCGTGGCGGCAGGTGCCAGCTCCCAAGCGTGGCGAACTGGTGCGGCTGCTCGGCGAGGAATTGCGCACACACAAGGCCGAGCTTGGCCGGTTGGTATCGATCGAAGTCGGCAAGATCCCATCCGAAGGTCTTGGCGAAGTGCAGGAGATGATCGACATCTGCGATTTCGCCGTCGGTCTTTCCCGGCAATTGTACGGCCTGACCATCGCCACCGAGCGTCCCGGCCATCGCATGATGGAGACCTGGCATCCGCTCGGTGTCGTAGGCGTCATCTCGGCCTTCAACTTTCCGGTCGCGGTGTGGTCGTGGAACGCAGCACTTGCGCTGGTCTGCGGCGACGCGGTGGTGTGGAAGCCGTCGGAGAAGACACCGCTGACGGCGCTCGCCTGCGAAGCGATTTTTGCACGCGCGGTGAAACGTTTCGGTGCTGACGCGCCGCAGGGACTGGCGCCCGTGCTGATCGGCGATCGCGCCGTCGGCGAGATCCTGGTCGATCATCCCAGGGTGCCGCTGGTCTCGGCCACCGGCTCGACGCGCATGGGCAGGGATGTCGGCCCACGGCTGGCGAAGCGCTTTGCCCGTGCCGTGCTGGAGCTCGGCGGCAACAATGCCGGCATCGTCTGCCCGACGGCCGATCTGGACATGGCGCTCCGCGCAATCGCCTTCGGCGCCATGGGCACGGCCGGCCAGCGCTGCACGACGCTCAGGCGCCTGTTCGTGCATGAGAGCGTCTATGACCAGCTCGTTCCGCGCCTGAAGAAGGCTTATGAGAGCGTCTCGGTCGGCAATCCGCTGGAGACAAGTGCTCTGGTTGGCCCGCTGATCGACAAGGCTGCCTACGAGAATATGCAGAAGGCGCTGGAGGAGGCGGCTTCGCATGGCGGTAAGATAACCGGCGGAATGCGGGTCGAGAACGGTCACCCCGACGCCTACTATGTGCGTCCGGCGCTGGTCGAAATGCCGCGGCAGGTTTCGCCGGTGACGGAGGAAACCTTCGCGCCCATCCTCTATGTGATGAAATATTCGGACTTCGACACCGTGCTAGAAGAACACAATGCGGTGGGAGCGGGGCTGTCATCCTCGATCTTTACCCGCGACCTGCAGGAATCCGAGCGCTTTCTTAGCGTCGACGGATCGGACTGCGGTATCGCCAACGTCAATATAGGCACGTCAGGGGCCGAGATCGGCGGTGCCTTCGGTGGCGAGAAGGAAACCGGCGGCGGCCGCGAGAGCGGCTCCGATGCCTGGAAGGCCTATATGCGGCGCGCCACCAATACGGTGAATTATTCCAAGGCGCTGCCGCTTGCGCAGGGCGTGTCGTTCGACATCGATTGAAATGCCAGATCTCCGTCGCGGCGGCGCCAAGGCTGCCACGACGGCGGTCGGCTCGCGGTTCAGCTGGCTTGCGAAGTTACAACACAGTTGTCGAAGGCTGCATCGATGATGGCGAGCTTGATGGCCTGGGCGGTCATGTATTCCTGATAGAACTCGCTCGACACCCACATGACCGAGTGACCGCGCTGGCCCAGCCAGCCGATGCTGCCGAGTTCTTCGGCATCGCGCAATTTGCGTGACAGGTGGGTGCGGGAAAGCTTGAGCCAGTTCGCGAAATCTCCAATTGAGACGACACCGGTCGGGATTCGGTCCAGGTCGGCATGATCGGGGTCGACGCCGGACATCAGCCAATCCATGACGATGCCGCCATTGTCGAGCCAGGTGAACAAGGAAAAGGTCTGTCTCGGCTCCCGCACGGCATGCGACGAAAGCAGGCCGTCGGCCACCAGCGGCTGCAGTTTGGCGAGCATGTCCGGTTGTGCGACGAATGCAGCCAGTCGAAATCCGCTGTCCAGGCTGTCCAGGCTGTCCAGGCTGTCCAGCGTTCTGAGATGAGCCATGACCCAGCCGGCAACCGTCTCCAGAGTGCCCGCGGTCGGCTCAAAGGGGCGGATGCGCCCACATTTGATCGGCAGATGCCGGATGAAGCCGTAATGCAGCATCTCCTTCAGGAAGGCGTCGGCGGTGTTGCGGCTGGCCACCGAATGCCGGCAGATGTCGTCCATGAACCGTGCGGACGTAAGTCCCTTGCGATGATCGTCCGGCTCTCGATTGAAATACAAGGCAAGACCGATATGGGCCATCAGCCAACGTTGTTGGGTGGCGAATACGGAGGCCAGCCGCGGGTTCGCTTCATAGGTCTGGAGAAGCGTCCGCGACTGAGCCTGGACATGGCGACGCAGCGCCGGATGGCGGGCAATGTCTTCAGAAACCAGCGCCATCCCCGCCGAGCCCAACCAAATTTGCAACTGGAAATACGATCACAATTTCAGCCTTCGCGGGTCGTGTCCAGAGCCGGCGCATCAGGATACGAGCCGAATCCCGCCGGCTGGTAGCTGAATTCCGCCACTTGATCGCCGAGGCTGATCTCGCGAGGCGCTGATCTCCCTGCAGAAGGCTAGCCCGCTCGAACCCGCCAATGATGGCCTCGCCCCGTCCAGCCCGTGCTCCCGCCGATGGCGACGCGGAACCAACACAAGCTTTGCTCGTTGAAGAACGCTGATTTGGACTGAGACTGTGAGGAACTACAAAATGGAGAATGGCCTTTTCGCCACGCCGCCTGCACCGTTACGGAAAACAGAGTCGGTTTGGCTACGGGCGCTCAAATGGCTGTTGCGCCGGGTGCGCAGCGCCTCCGACAGCTCCGGAACCATGTTGAAGCCAATCCTTTCCGGACCTGAGGATGATAGCGGGCCTACTCCGCCTCGACGCGCTTGAGGCTGATTGCACTGCGATCCTGACGCCAAAATAACCGGTCGCATGTCTTTTCATCACTGCCGCGACGGCGACAGCCATGACCGCTTCGAAGGCCTGCGACGGCGATGTGTTCGCCTGATGCAGCGGCGGGAGCGGCAGTGCCGCGTAACGGCGGGAACCATCGGGCGTGCTTGGCTATTAGATACAGGCGGCTGCTGGTCTGCCGGGCCAGGAGCCATAGCTATGATCATTAATCCCCCACCGGAAAGCGCCATCCCGGCATCCGTTCCGTCGGTCGATCCAAAAGCCGCCCCGACGCCTCGCAATGCCGAAGCGGAGGTCTTTTATATCGAGGCGATCCGCGAGCTTGTCACGACCGGCATCCCCTTTCTCGTCGCCGGCACCTATGCCGTAAGCGCCTATACCGGGATCACCCGCCTGACCAAGGATCTCGATATTTTCTGCAAGGCCGGCGACTGCCCGCGCATCCTCGCCCATTTCAAGCGGATCGGTTACGCCGTCGTGGTCGAGGACGACCGGTGGCTCGGCAAAGTGTTCAAGGGCACGCATTTTTTCGACGTCATTTTCGCCTCGATGAACGGCACAATGCCCGTCGACGACCTGTGGCTGGAGCACGCCCGTCAGGGCGAATTGCTGGGCAGCCAGGTGCGGATCATCGGCCCAACCGAGCTTATCTGGTCCAAAAGCTTCATCCAGGACCGCCGCCGCCACGATGGCGCCGACGTCGCGCACACCATCCTCAAGGCGCACGACCAGATCGATTGGCAAAGGCTGCTTTCCTACATGGAAGTCCATTGGGAAGTCTTGCTGATGCATCTCTTGAACTTCCGATGGATCTATCCGACGGAGCGAGACCGTGTGCCGGCGTGGCTGCTCGACGAATTGCTCGACCGGCTGGCCAAACAGCGCGAACTGCCGCCTTCCCGGATGCGGATCTGCCGCGGGCGCATGCTTTCACGAACCGACTATGAGATCGACGTCAAGGAATGGGGCTTTGCCGACGTCGGCGGTGAAGGAGAATATAGCGATGGCTGACGAACTCAAACCTGCTTCGGCAAAGGCGGAAAACGGCGGCACACTCAAGATCGCCGCCATTGGCGATCTGCATGTCGGCAAGGAGGACCAGGCGTCGTACCGCGATCTTTTCGGCGAGATGTCGCGCGAAGCCCAGGTTCTCGTGCTGACCGGCGACCTTACCAATCTCGGCAAGCCTCGGGAGGCCGAAATCCTTGCCGAGGAACTGCGTGCCTGCACGATCCCGGTCGTCGCCGTACTTGGCAACCACGACTATGAGTCAGGCGCCGTCGAGCAGGTCACCGACATTCTGCGCCAGGCGGGCGTTCATCTGCTCGATGGCGAGGCGACGGAGATTCACGAGGTCGGGTTCGTCGGGGTCAAGGGTTTCGTTGGCGGTTTTGGATCGCGCATGCTCGGCTCCTTCGGCGAACCGGCCATCAAGTCGATGGTGGCGGAAAGCGTGAACGAAGCGATGCGGCTTGAAAACGCGATGCGGCAGGTCCGCGCCAAACGCACGCTTGTCGTTCTGCACTACGCGCCTGTCGTCGAGACGGTCGAAGGCGAGCCGCTGGAGATCTTCCCATTTCTCGGTTCGTCACGCCTGGCCGAAACAATAGACCGGTTCCAGGTCAGTGCGGTGGTGCATGGTCATGCGCATCGCGGCGCCTACGAGGGCCGTACGCCGGGCGGGGCGTCGGTCTATAACGTTGCCATGCATGTCGCCAAGCCGACGGGCCGCCCCTACGCCATGCTCGAAATCTGACAGGCAGCGCCACTGGCGCAAGCAATCGCCCGTGCACGCTGCAGAACGATCATGGCACTTGCCGGGTAACAGCCATCCGCTTCGGTGGAATGTCGTTTTCATCCGGGTTGGGAACGGGATCTTCGTCGGGGAGCCTGTCGGGGTCCGGCTCACGCACGGGCTTGGGATCGGGGATGGGAGGCGGTGGCACCGGGGTCGGTGTTGGCTCGGGTGTGGGAATAGTGGCCATCGTAATCATCTCCTCTTGGCGCAGAACAACGCAACGGGTCGGCTGGTTCCCGGCTTGCCCGTTTTTGGAACTACACCGTCGCGCCTGCGGGTCAGCCCATCTCCGGATTCGGCTGGCTGCCGCCTGACTTGCTTGACCGCAGCAGCAGCGCCAGCGGAACGAGCAGGGCGGTTGCCACCGCGCAGTAGCGGAAGACATCGACATAGGCGAGCAGCGTGGCCTGGCGAGCGATCAACTGACCAAGCCAGGCGATCGCCTGCTGCTTCGCCTCGACCATTGGCGAACCCTGGGCGACGAAATGCTCGGTCGCCTGCCGAAGCGCCTGCTGATAGGCGGGCGACGACTGCACGGTGTGGCCGACCAGATTCGATTGATGGATCTGGGAGCTTTGCGCAATGACGGTGTTGGACAGCGAGACGCCGATGCTGCCGCCGATATTGCGTGCAACGTTGATCAGCGCAGATGCCTGGTTGGTCTTCTGCGGGGGCAGGCCGACATAGGCCGCGGTCGAGATGGGAATGAACAGGAACGGCAGCCCGACCATCAGGAAAACACGGGCAAAGGCAAAGAAGCGGAAGCTGGCGTCCGGAGTAAGCGAGGTCATATGCCAAAGGGCCACTGCGACCACCGACATGCCCATCATGATCAGATATTTGGGCTGCACGATGCTGCCTACAAATCCGGACACCGGCATCAAGATCAACATGGCGATGCCGCCCGGCATCATCGAAAGGCCCGAGAGCGTCGCGGTGTAGGCAAATGTCGTCTGCTGCAGCTGAGGCACGATCTGGGTGGTGCTGAACAGGATAGCACCGACCGCCATCATGACCAGGAACGCCGTGCCGAACTGGCGCGTGAATAATAGGCGCATGTCGACGACCGGATCGCTGCGACTGAGTTCCCATGGGATAAGCAGCAGGAACGCGATCGCGGAAATCACTGCGAAAGTGGTGATGAAATCCGAGGCGAACCAATCGTAGCGCTGGCCCCGGTCGAGAAAAATCTCCAGGCACCCCAATGCCGTCGCTACCAGGACGAACCCGATCCCGTCGATCTTCAGGCCGCCTTTCAGCCGTTCCTTGCGTTCGCGTTCGAGTACGTCCGGTTCGACCAACAGCCATTGCACCAGGGCCAGCGACAGGATGCCGAACGGCACGTTGATGAAGAAGATCCAGTGCCAGGAGAAATGGTCGGTCAGCCAGCCGCCGATCGTCGGCCCGACCGTCGGTGCCACGATGACGGCAATGCCGTAAAGCGCGAAGGCCTGCGAGCGCTTTTCTGGCGGAAAGGTATCGGCAAGGATCGATTGCTCGCTTGGCGCCATGCCGCCGCCGCCGAGTCCCTGAAGGACCCTGAACAGGATGAGCAGTTCCAGGTTGGGCGCCAGTCCGCACAGCAGCGACGCGACGGTAAAGGTCGCAACGCAGAGCATGTAGTAGCGCTTGCGGCCGATGACGCTTGCCAGCCAGCCGCTGACCGGGATGATCACCGAGTTGGCAACGAGATAGGTGGTAATCACCCAGGTGCTTTCGTCCATTCCGGCCGCCAGGCTGCCGGCGATGTTGCGCAGGGCGACATTGGCGATCGAGGTGTCGAGCACCAGCATGAAAGTGGCGATGGAGACGACGACGGCGATAAGCCAGGGATTGTGCGTCCCGGCGGCGGATCGGCTTTCACCCTGATTTCTGGCGGTTTCGCCGCTCATCGCACCTTGACCGTCGGCACCACCGACAGGCCTGGCCCGAGAAGCACATCCGGCGGCTTGTCGAAGACGATCTTGACCGGCACGCGCTGCACCACCTTGACGTAATTGCCGGTGGCATTTTCGGCCGGCAGGAGGCTGAAGGCGGTGCCGCTGCCGGCCTGAATACTGTCGACGCGACCATGGAAGGACTTGTCCGGGTAGGCGTCGATGTCGATGTCGACCGGCTGTCCCTGCCGCATCAGATCGAGCTGCGTCTCCTTGAAATTGGCCTTCACCCAGACCTCGTCGGGAACGAACATCATCAATACCTGGCCAGGTTGGGCGTAGGTGCCGTTAGCCGCAGAAATGCTCGTTGCCCGCCCGGCTGCGGGTGCTGTGATAGTCGTGCGTGACAGCGTCGTGCGGGCTTGCTCCTGGCTGGCCTTGGCCTGCTCGAGCTGCGCCTCGGCACTCCTGGCCTGTGCCTGCAAGACCGAAACCTGGCTTTTTGCCGAGGCGACATTGGCCTCGGCGCTGTCCAGCGCAGCCTGGTCCTGACGCAACGTCGATGCCGCCTGCTGCGCCTGCTGCTGCGTTGCCGTGCCCCTGGCCAGGAGTTCGCGATTGCGTTGATCCTCGGCCTTGGCGAAATCCAGCGCTGCCTTGGCCTGTGCAACCTGCCTCTGGGCAGCGTTTACCTTTGCTTTTTGAGCCTCGATCTGCGCGGCGACATTGACGATTTCGGCCTCGGCCGCGGCGACGCCGGCGTCGGCCTGCTTCAGGTTTGCCTGATAGTCGCTGTCGTCGATACGCAGGAGGACATCGCCCGCCTGTACGTGCTGATTGTCGGTAACCGCCAGCTCGGTAATGCGGCCGGCTATTTGCGCACCGATCGTCACTATGCGCGCATCTATGAAGGCGTCGTCGGTCGATTCGTACTGGCGAGCGTTCAGCCACCAGATCGCGATGCCTGCCACGACGAGCAACAGCGCAAGCGCGATGGCTGCGGCCGCATAGGGATGGCGCCTGAGAAAGCCGAGCAGACCGGCCTTTCGTTGCGAGGCATTCCCGTCGGGTTTTTCCTGCCGGGGCTCTGCCGATCGCTCACGAGATTCTCGAACCGGGGCCGGTTGCTCCCGGGTTTCATTTACAGGCTCGACGTCTTGCTCGACGCGTTGAGGCTTCGTGTCCAACGGAATTGCTTTCAAGATTGATATTGCAGCCGCCGAAGCGGACGCAAAGCCAAACGGCAAGCTTCCGCAAAAGTTCCTGTCCGGAAACGGGTTCGGTTAACGGGTCGACATCGAACACAGGCGGGGGCGCGTCGGAATTCGAGCGCCGCTTCACCGGGCAGGTGATCCGTACGCCTCATGTTGCGGCGGTCCGGCCTTGTCAGCGCTCCATGGCGCGATAATTGCTCATATAGGCGTGGGCGAATTCACCTGTCGACAGGAGCCGACCATGAAACATCAAACACTCGACCAACTGCAGGCCGTCGCGGAAGTTGAGTCCTTCGCGGCGTATCCGGCGATGACTCGAACCCAGCGGATTGAACGTTGGGCGGAACTTCTCGAACAAAACCCGACGCGATGCCTTGGGGCGCTTCCAGGCACCGAATATATGAACAGGGAAGCGCGCGACAGATCGCGTGGCGCTGGGACGCCGCTCACTGTCGCCTTCGAGGATCCGGTTCTGCGTGCCATGGGCCTCAGCGATGATACCTATGGTGAGGCAAAGCGCTTCTTCGAACTGAGCGACCGGCAGTTGCACCAAATCGTCTGCCATTGCCATGTCGGCGCTACGATGCAAGCGAGATGGGCCGCTGCCAGGGTGCGCGGGATAGTTCGCGGCAACAGATTTGTTGCCTGGATGAAGGGCTTGATCGTGCATTGAGGCGGTACGAGGAACGGCGGAACACGCGTTCTTTCCGCGCCGTGGAGAGCGCTTCCGAACTTGGAAGGGCTCGTGCGCCGTCGGGCCGCGCAGATTGTGAAACTCCTCGACGCTTGGCTGCGCCTTGTCGCGGCCATGCGTCCGTCTTTGATGTGAGAATTTGAGCTGGCCCGCCACAGGTGAGAGCCTTCGTCTGACCGGTGGTCGAGCGCCGTCCAGGCCTGCCTGCGCGGCTACTAACGACGAATGATCCTGCGATCGGGGAAGATCCTGCGACCTGGCTAAACTAGCGATCGATTTCTCCGAACACGATGTCGAGCGAGCCGATGATCGCGGCAACATCGGCGATCATATGGCCTCGGGACAGGAAATCCATCGCTTGCAGGTGGGCGAAGGAAGGTGCGCGGATCTTGCATCGGTAGGGAACGTTGCCCCCGTCCGACACGAGGTAGACGCCGAATTCACCCTTCGGCGCCTCGACGGCGGCATAGACTTCACCGCTCGGCACGCGAATGCCTTCGGTATAAAGTTTGAAGTGGTGGATCGTCGCTTCCATCGAGCGCTTCATCGTGGCACGCGGCGGCGGCGTGATCTTGTGGCTCGGAATCGCGACCGGTCCCTGGCCTTCTGGTGAGCGCAACTTTTCCAGACATTGCCGCATGATCCGGACCGACTGGCGCATTTCCTCCATGCGGACGAGATAGCGGTCGTAGCAGTCGCCATGCTTGCCGACTGGGATATCGAAATCCATCTCCGAATAGCATTCGTATGGCTGCGCCTTGCGCAGGTCCCAGGACGCGCCCGATCCGCGCACCATCACGCCGGAAAAGCCCCAGGCCCAGGCATCATCGAGGCCGATCACCCCGACATCGACATTGCGCTGCTTGAAGATGCGGTTCTCGGTCAACAGCTCTTCGAGATTGTCGCAGACCTTGAGGAACGGATCACAGAACTTCCAGATGTCGTCTAGGAGTTCCGGCGGCAGATCCTGATGCACGCCGCCGACCCTGAAATAATTCGCGTGCATGCGGGCGCCGGACGCGCGCTCATAAAAGACCATCAGCTTCTCGCGCTCGGCGAAACCCCAGAGCGGCGGCGTCAGCGCGCCGATGTCCATGGCTTGCGTGGTGACGTTGAGGAGGTGCGATAACAGCCGGCCTATTTCGCAGAAAAGCACGCGGATGAGCTGTCCGCGTTTCGGAACCGATATTTCGAGGAGCTTCTCGGCGGCGAGACAGAATGCATGCTCCTGGTTCATCGGCGCGACGTAGTCGAGCCGGTCGAAATAGGGCAAGGCCTGCAGGTAGTTCTTGTACTCGATGAGCTTTTCGGTGCCGCGATGCAGCAGGCCGATATGGGGATCGGCGCGTTCCACGATCTCGCCGTCGAGTTCGAGCACCAGCCGCAGGACGCCGTGAGCGGAGGGATGTTGTGGCCCGAAATTGATGGTGAAGTTGCGAACTGCAGCCTCGGCCATGACAGTCCTCCGCGATCAAGCGGGCTTTGGTTCCGTGCCGGAGCCGGCTTGTCCGCTTTCAGCCGCTCACGTCGTCGTCTGGATGATCAGCGTCAGCGTGCCGTCGCCGTCGATATTGGCTGCGACGACCTGCGTGGAATTAAGCCCGTTCGCCGCCAGCGCCGATGCCGCCTGCGGCGATGCGTCGATCGAACTTTGCAGGATGCGCAAATCCTCGGCGCTGGTCTGGGTGACGACGGCCTCCGCCTGTGCCTTGATGTCAGGAGGCAGATCCTCCATCGCCACGATTGTCACTGCGGTGAAATTCTGGGCGGAGAAGGCTTGGTCAGGTGTAGCCTGGTCGGGAGTGGTCCCTTCGGGCGTGGCTTGCTCTGGCAGGCTTTGCGGGGCCGTCGGCGGGACAGGGGCAAGCTCTGGTCCCACGGATTGCGCATAGACCGGCGAGGCAAGGGCCAGTGCCGAAAGTGTGGCAATTGTCGTCGATAGGCGCATGGCCGTTCCTTCCGTTTGCTCAGCGGACGATCAATTCGGTGACGACAAAACCATCGTGTCGAAATATGGTTCCGTGAGCGAGGTGATGTCTTGCCGAAAGCCGTGATTGTCGCGGAAAGCAGGGCGCGAAATCCGGCGTTGCCTGTCTCAGGCAGCGGTGTGGCTGCGATCGGGCTGCGGCCAGCGCTGCAACGCCTCACGGCCCTGAGCGGTCAGTTCGTAGATCCCGCGATCGGTGCGCGCGAACCAGCGATACACATTGTGCAGCAGGATCTTAGGCGCGTTCGGCAGGTTGGGCTTCAAGTCACGCGGCCGCTTTGGGCCATCGGCGAGGGCTGCGGCGCATGCCAGCGCCTGCTGGCGATAAGCGGTCATGATCGGCGCACGCGAGCCGCCGCCGGCGACAGGATCGCCCTGCCGACGCCGATGTTCATCGATCAGCTTCGAGCGGCGCCGGGGATCCCGACGCGGAGCCAATGCCGTCGGGCTGAGCAGCACCTGAACTTCGCCGTTCGGTCGCACGCCAAGCAGGCCAAAGCCGAGGCGACGGCAGAGATTGCGGTATCTCACATCGCTCTCACGGCCCTTGCCACGGGCCGACATGCATGCCGCTAGCCAGACCTCGTCGCTCGCCGCCATACGGTCGACGCCCTGGAGGACCAGTTCGAGGTTGAACTTCAGCTTCAGCTCGCAGATGACGACGATCGGTGGAGAGTCGGCACTCAGCGCCAGCAGATCGCAGCCGCCGATCTCGCCCTTGACCATGAAACCCAGGCCTTCCAGGAAGGCCTTGACCGGGCTGTAGAGTGACGTTTCGAGCATGGGCCTTTGTCGGCTGCGAATCATCCCGCCGATCGGCGGTTCAGCGCGATGATCGCTCCTTGCCGTTGAACAGGAGGTAAACGACGGCCAAACAAGTGGTCAGAGCCGTGCCATGGCCGCTTGCCAATTTGGTATGCTGGTATAATGTGTACCTGAGGTAGCATGCTCCGCGTAGCTGCGCTGTGCTGGACATCCGGGCGCCCGAGACATCGTCCATGGCATCGTCATTTGAGCGGCGGCTCCCCTGCGTTCTCTAATCCGCCGACCGGCGGCAATGTGCATACAAGTCAATGGGATGACGATCGGCAGGGCCGTCGTTGGAATTCAGGAGTAACGGACACATGACAACGATTGCGCTGTTTGGTGCGGGCGGCAAAATGGGTTACCGTCTGTCGACCAATTTTCGCGGATCTCCCTATACGATACGCCATGTCGAGGTCAGCGACGCCGGCCGCGAGCGGCTTAAGTCGGGCCTCGGCATCGATGCCGTCAGCGCCGATGAGGCGCTTGATGGCGCCGATGTGGTGATCCTGGCGGTGCCGGACACGCATATCGGCAAGGTCGCGGCGAACATCGAGAGCAAGCTTGCATCAGGCACGATGGTCGTCGTGCTCGACGCCGCGGCACCTTTCGCCGGGCATTTGCCGAAGCGGTCGGACCTGACGTATTTCGTCACTCACCCGTGCCATCCGCCGATCTTCAACGACGAGACCGACATGGCGGCGAAGAAGGACTATTTCGGCGGCGTCAAGGCCAAGCAACACATGGTCAGCGCCTTGATGCAGGGACCGGAGGAGGATTTCGCCAAGGGTGAGGCGATCGCCAAGATCATCTGGGCCCCGGTCATGCGCTCGCATCGCGTCACCGTCGATCAGATGGCGCTGCTCGAGCCCGGCCTTTCGGAAACGGTATGCGCCTCGCTGCTCGTCGTCATGAAGGAGGCCGTTGACGAGGTGGTGGCGCGCGGGGTCGACAAGCAGGCGGCGCTCGACTTCCTGCTTGGTCATATGAACGTGCTTGGCGCCGTCATCTTCGGCGAGACCAAAGGCGTGTTCTCCGACGCCTGCAACAAGGCGATAGAGTTCGGCAAGCCGGTGCTGATGCGCGACGACTGGAGGCGGGTGTTCGAGCCGGAGGAGATTGCCGCGAGCATTCAGCGCATCACTTGAGGGCAGCAACGCGTTCTCCGGAACATGTCACCTGAAATTGTCATTGACTCATTATACCAGTTGGCTTAGCTGTTCGATGGATCGGACCGTCAAGCTTCGCAGCAGGATCAGGCGCTGGATGAGTGGAGGATAGGGGGAGCGATCCGTCGAGGTGAAGCCGGCCAAGGGCTTGTGAATCTGACGCGACCCGCCGCCTACGGCCGGCTAACGAAATCGAATGCATATAGCCTTGGGATAAGGCACGGATTTTCAACGGGAGGAATACATGAAACTGACACGCAGAATGACGCTTGCGGCTTTTGCCGGCATGCTGGCGCTTGGCACCGCCGCACCCGCCTATGCGGCGGATTTGATCGCCATCATCACGCCCTCGCATGACAATCCGTTCTTCAAGGCGGAAGCTGTCGGCGCGGAGGCGAAGGCCAAGGAACTCGGGTACGAGGCGTTGGTGCTCGTCCATGACGACGACGCCAACAAGCAGTCCGAATTGATCGACACGGCGATTGGCCGCGGCGCCAAGGCGATCATCCTCGACAATGCCGGCGCCGACGCCACCGTCGCCGCGGTGCAGAAGGCCAAGGACGCAGGCGTTCCTTCCTTCCTGATCGATCGCGAGATCAATGCCACCGGCGTTGCCGTCGCGCAGATCGTCTCCAACAATTATCAGGGCGCCCAGCTCGGCGCGCAGGAATTCGTCAAGCTGATGGGCGAGAAGGGTAATTTCGTCGAGCTCGTCGGCAAGGAATCCGACACCAATGCCGGCATCCGCTCCAAGGGTTACCACGACGTCATCGACGACTATCCGGACCTGAAGATGGTGGCGCAGCAGTCGGCCAATTGGAGCCAGACCGAGGCCTATTCAAAGATGGAATCGATCCTCCAGGCCAATCCCGATATCAAGGGCGTGATCTCCGGCAACGACACGATGGCGATGGGCGCTCATGCGGCACTTGCCGCTGCCGGCCGCAAGGACGTCATCGTCGTCGGCTTCGACGGGTCGAACGACGTGCGCGACTCGATCACCTCCGGCGGCATCAAGGCGACAGTCCTGCAGCCGGCCTTCGCGCAGGCGCAGATGGCGGTCGAGCAGGCCAACGACTTCATCAAGAACAAGAAGTCCCCGGCTGAGGAAAAGCAGCTGATGGACTGCGTCCTGGTCAATGGCGACAATGCCGCCAAGCTGGAGACGTTCGCGCTCACCAACTGAGCCGGCGTAACATCAAGCAGCAAGGGACGAGCCTCCGGTTCGTCCCTTGCTTCCATTTCGCCCTTGCCTCCATTTCTCTGGGTGCTCCTGACCGCCATGCCGAACGAGCCGACATGTTCAACACGCTGACCCGGCCGATCTTTGTCGCGTTGTTCCTCGCAGCAATAGGCAGCCTGACCGCCTGCAAGATCCTGCCGACGCCGTCGGCGGAAAACGGCGGCACTGGCTCCGCATTCGATCCCGACAAGATGGTCGCGGACATCTGGGCGGCGAAAGTCATACCCTATCTGCAGCAGAAGGCCGGGCCGTTTGCCGAGGTTCACACCTTGGCCAAGACCGATCCCGCCGCTGCCGGCGCCAAATACGGCAACCCGAAGAAGCAGGCGAATTCGCCATGGACCTTCGCCGTTCGGCTCGAGGGCAAGGTCGTGGCAGCCAACACACAGTCACGCGCGGCGACGATGGACGTCGATGCCGACGGCGACGGCAAGGCGGACGCGCGGGTGCAGATCGGACCCGCCATGCGCGGAACCGCGCTGCGCGACAGCCTCGACTTCATCCAGTTCAACGATTTCACCAACCAGATCGACTTCGCCCAGTTCGGCAAGGCTTTCAACGCCTATGCCGACAAGACCGTGCTTTCCAAGCTGCCGCGCGAGGCACTCGAGGGCCGCAGCGTCGAGGTACTTGGCGCCTATACGCCGGGCAGTGGCCAGGACCTGCCGCTGGTGACGCCGGCGGAGGCAAAGATCGGGCCGAAGTCATGAGCGGCGATCAAGATGTCATCCTGAAGCTGGAGGACGTCTCGAAAGTCTATTCCGGCACCGTCGCGGTCAAGCGGGCGAATTTCGAAGTGCGCAAAGGCGCGGTCAACGTGCTGGTCGGCGAAAACGGAGCCGGCAAATCGACGCTGATGAAGATCATCGCCGGCGTCGAGCAACCGACGCTCGGGCGCATCCTGCTGGACGGCGAGGAGGTTTCATTCTCGTCTTCCGGTGATGCCGTGAGCCGCGGCATCGGCATGGTTTTCCAGGAGCTGAATCTGTTCGGCAATCTGACTGTCGCCGAAAATATTTTCGCCACCCGCGAGATCACCAACCGCTTCCGCAAGATCGACCGCAAGGAGCAGGAGCGCCGCGCGGCGGAGTTCCTTGAACGCCTGGAAGCCGGCATCCGGCCCGACATGCTGGTCGAGGATCTGCGCATCGGCCAGCAGCAGTTGGTCGAGATCGCCAAGGCGGTTTCGCTCGATGCGCGCATCCTGATCATGGATGAACCGACCTCGGCGCTCAGCGCGGCGGAAGTCGAGATCCTGTTCAAGGTGATTGCCGACCTCAAGGCACGCGGCGTGGCAATCGTCTACATCTCGCACCGGCTCGAGGAGCTGATCCGCATCGGCGACACCATTACGGTGCTGCGCGACGGGCGCATCACCGGCCAGGCGGAGATGAAAGACGTCGACACCCAGTGGATCGTGCGGCAGATGATCGGCTCGGACGCCAAGGACTTCGCCAAGGCCGACGGCCATGTGCCGGGCGAGGAAATATTCCGCGCCGAGGACATCTGCCTGCCGCGCGTCACCGGCGGGCTTGCGGTCGATCACGTCTCGCTATCGCTGCGCGCCGGCGAAATTCTCGGCATCTATGGCCTGATGGGCGCCGGACGCAGCGAGCTGTTCGACTGCATCATGGGCCGCCACGGCCATTCGACGGGCACGATATTCATTGCCGGCAAGAAAGTGCACGAGCGCGACACGACGCGGCGCATCCGGCGCGGCCTGGCGCTGATCCCCGAAGACCGCCAGCGCGAAGGGCTGGTGTCAATCCTCTCCGTCGCCAGCAATCTGACGCTGGCCAGCCTGTCGCGGTTCGTGCGCCTGTTCCACATTCGTGGTGCCGCCGAAAGACAGGCGGTGGCCCGGACGGTGCGCGAACTGGCGATCAAGGTCGCCGATCCGGCGCAGGAAGTCTCGTCGCTGTCAGGCGGCAACCAGCAGAAGGTGGTGATCGGCAAGGCGCTGCTCACCGGGCCGAAGGTGCTGTTGATGGACGAGCCCAGCCGCGGCATCGACGTCGGCGCCAAGGCCGACGTGTTCCGCACCATGCGCAAGCTGTCGCGCGACGGCCTGGGGATTCTGTTTGCCACCTCCGATCTCGACGAAGTGATGGCGTTGTCCGACCGCATCGCGGTGATGAGCAATGGAAAACTGACCGGCATGTTCGACCGCGCCGAGGCGACGGAGGCCGCACTCGTCGCTGCCTCCGCCTTCGGCCACGGACCGGTCCCGCACGGAGAGCAAGACGCATGACTGACATCCCAGCCAAGGCGGCGGTCAACTCCATGTCGGGCGGCTCGGTCCTGCTGACGCTGATGAAGGCGAGGACGTTCATCGCGCTGATCGCCGTGCTGTTATTCTTCTCGATAGCCGCCCCCAATTTCCTATCGGCCGCCAATCTTATCCTGATGTCGAAGCATGTGGCGCTGAACGCATTCCTCGCAATGGGCATGACCTTCGTCATCATCACCGGCGGCATCGACCTGTCGGTCGGCTCGATCGTCGGCCTGTGCGGCATGGTGGCCGGCTATCTCGTGCTCAACGGCATCGACCTGCAGGTCGGCTATACCATCTATTTCAACGTCTTCGAGATCGCGCTGATCACGCTTGCCGTCGGCATATTGATCGGCGCCGTCAACGGCTTGCTGATCACCAGGCTCAACGTTGCGCCGTTCATCGCCACGCTCGGCGTGCTCTATGTCGCGCGCGGCCTGGCGCTGCTGTCGTCCGACGGCCGTACTTTCCCCAATCTCGTCGGCAAGCCGGAGCTCGGCACCACCGGATTCGGCTTTCTCGGCGCCGGCCGGTTGCTCGGCCTGCCGGTCGCGCTCTGGATTTTGCTCGTCGTTGCGCTAGGGGCGGCCTATCTCGCCAAATACACCCCGCTCGGCCGCCACATCTTCGCGGTTGGTGGCAATGAACGGGCGGCGCGGATTTCGGGCGTCCGCGTCAATATGGTGAAGATGTTCGTCTACATGTTCTCCGGCTTCTGCGCGGCGATCGTCGGGCTGATCATCTCGTCGGAGCTGATGGCGTCGCATCCGGCGACCGGAGAGAGCTTCGAGCTCAACGCCATTGCCGCGGCGGTGCTCGGCGGCACCTCGATGTCGGGCGGTCGCGGCACGATCGGCGGCACCATTGTCGGCGCCTTCGTAATCGGCATTCTTTCGGACGGGCTGGTGATGATGGGAGTGAGTTCGTTCTGGCAGATGGTGATCAAGGGCCTCGTCATCATCGTCGCCGTCGTCGTCGACCAGGCACAGCGCCGGCTGCAGAGCCGTGTCACGCTGATGCAGATGGCAAAGGCCGGCTGACATGGCGGAACTGCGTGGAGCGCTGATCGGCTGCGGCTTCTTTGCCATCAACCAGATGCATGCCTGGCGCGATATAGAGGGCGCCTCGATCACCGCCATCTGCGACCGCGATCCGGACCGGCTACGGATCATTGGCGACCAGTTCGGGGTCGCACGGCGCTATACCGACGCGGCAGCGCTGTTTGCCGGCGAAAGGCTGGATTTCGTCGACATCGCCACCACGGCACCAAGCCACAGAATGCTCGTGGAGATGGCGGCGCAGCACGGCGTTCCGGCAATCTGCCAAAAACCGTTTGCGCCGACGCTTGCCGACGCCAAGGCGATGGTAAAGGCCTGTGCTGACGCCGGCGTGCCGCTGATGGTGCATGAGAATTTTCGCTGGCAGTCGCCGATCCAGGCGGTGCGTACCGTGCTCGACAGCGGCGAAATCGGCACCCCCTTTTTCGGACGGATCTCGTTCCGCTCTGCCTATGACGTGTTTTCCGGCCAGCCTTATCTGGCGACGGGAAAGCGCTTCATCATCGAGGATCTGGGTATCCACATCCTCGACATAGCCCGCTTCCTGCTGGGCGACGTCTCGACCGTCACTGCGCGAACGGCGCGCATCAATCCAGGCATTGCCGGGGAGGACGTTGCGACGATGCTGATGGACCACACGGGCGGAGCCACTTCCGTGGTCGACTGCAGCTACGCCAGCAGGCTCGCGACAGAGCCGTTCCCCGAGACGCTGATCGAGATCGACGGCAGCGACGGCACGATCCGGCTGGCGCAGGGCTACCGCCTCACCGTCACCGGCAGGAGCGGGACAGCTGTGAGCGACGTCTCGCCGCCGCTGCTGGCCTGGGCATCACGGCCGTGGTACAACATCCAGGAAAGCGTCGTCGCCATTCAAAAGCATTGGGTCGACTGCCTGACCAAGGGAACCGAGCCCGCGACCTCGGGCGCGGACAACCTCAAGACACTAGCGCTGGTCGAGGCTGCGTACGCTGGCGCCGCAAGCCGGGAGCCGGTGCAACTCGACGCCTTGCTGAAATGACAGCCGACGCCTTCCTCCTCTACGGCACACGTGCCGTTGAAGCCGAACCGGTCAAGCTGCGCGCCGGCGCGCTGACGGCGGACTTCGTCAACGGCAATCTGCGCACCATCCGGCATGGCGGCACCGAGGTTCTGCGCGCCGTCGCCTTCATCGTCAGGGATCGCGACTGGGGCACCTACGAGCCGGCGCTCACCGATTTAATCATCGACCAGGGCGATGACGCTTTCTTCGTCAGCTATTCGGCAGGTTGTTTCGGACCAGAGGGAAGCCGGCTCGACTTCCGTGCGACCATCAAGGGCTCGGCCGATGGCCAGCTGATCTTCGACGTGAGCGCTCTTCCCGACAACGATTTCGAGACCAATCGCTGCGGCTTCTGCATCCTGCATCCAATTGCCGGGCTGGCCGGCAGCCCGGTCACGGTCGAGCATACCGATGGCAGCGTGGTCGCGACGCGGCTTCCAGAGCTGATCGATGCCTGGCAGCCTTTCAAGGATCTGCGGGCGATCACCCATGAGATCCGGCCGGGCGTCACCGCCGAATGCCGGATGCAAGGCGACACGTTCGAGATGGAGGACCAGCGCAACTGGTCGGATGCCTCCTACAAGACCTATGTCCGGCCGCTCGCGCTGCCATGGCCCTATGTGCTGCCTGCCGGCAAGACCTTCCGCCAGACCACTAGTTTGCGGATAGAGGGTCGCGGGAAAGTGCCGGCCGCTGCGGCAATCGCGGACCCAGTTCGCGTCACGCTCGGCCAAGCCGGACCGGCGCTGCCGGATGTTGGCGTGATCATCTACCCGGATGAGGTCGAGGCGGCGCTGGGCAAGCTGCCGATGCTGTGCGAGCTTGGTCCGCAGCAATTGATGTTCCACTACGACCCGACGCGTGGCCATGGGCTCGACGCCTTGCGATCCTACGCCCGGCTCGCCGCCGCCTATCCGGTCCGGACAACGCTCGAATGTGTCATTGCCGGCGACGGCGATCTCGACGCCGAGCTTTCAGGCGTCGCCGACAGGGTGCGCCAGGCCGGGCTCAAGCTTTCGGCCATTGCCGTCTCGCCTTCGGTCGACCGGCAGTCGACGCCACCGGGCAGCGCGTGGCCGCACTGCCCGCCGCTCGAAGACGTCTACGCCGCGGCGCGGCGCTCCTTTCCCGACAGCCGCCTCGGCGGCGGCATGTTCAGCTATTTCACCGAACTCAATCGCAAGCGTGTGCCGGCCGACCCGCTCGATTTCGTCACGCATTGCACCTGCCCGATCGTGCACGCCGCCGACGATCTCAGCGTCATGCAATCGCTGGAAGCATTGCCTTTCATCACGGCGTCAGTACGAACGATCTTCGGAACAATACCTTATCGGGTCGGGCCGTCGACCATTGCCATGCGCCAGAACCCTTATGGCGGCGCGACCAAGGCCAATCCCGACAATCAGCGCATTGCCATGGCCGACCGCGACCCTCGCCATGCCGGGCTGTTCGGGGCCGCATGGACGATCGGCTATGCGGCGCGCGTCGCGCCGGCCGGGCTCGAAATGCTGACGCTCTGCAGCTTCACCGGACCACTCGGCGTGCTGGCCTCGTCGGGCGAACCTGTCAAAGAAGGTACACCCCGGCCGATTTTCCACGCGGTGAAAGGACTTTGCGATCTGGCCGGCCATGCGCATGTGGCGGCGACAACGACCGATGAGACGCGGGTGCTGGCACTGGCCGGCCACTCCCAGACAGGCAAGATCATCGTCTGGCTGGCGAACCTTACTCCGGACGACCTTCCAGTCGATGTTTCCGGGCTCGGTTCCGATCAGGGTTTTCTGAATATCTGGGATGGACGAACGTCACGCCAGATTCAGCGCGACGCGTCGGGCCGAGACCGTCTTGTCATGACGCCCTACGCAATCGTCCGGATTGGCTGAAGTCACGCCGGGGTTCATGAATCGCCGCAGTTCCGCAGCGGTTGCCCGTAGCCGCAGCACTTCCGCTGCCGACTTGTCACCGGACTTGCTTTCGAAACTCGCCTGGTGCCATTCCAGTTGTCTTGGAAAAAAGACGGCTGAACGAAGCGACGTCCTGATATCCCACCCGATAGCAGATTTCTGAGACGCTCAGTTTCGTTTCCTCAAGCATGGACCTTGCCAACTCCAGCCGCCTTTCCTGGATCCATTTTCCCGGCGTTGTCTGGAGCTCGTCGAAAAACCTGCGAGACAGGGTTCGCGAAGACATTGCCAATTCGGTTGCAAGAAATTTCAAATCGATTTCTGACATCTTGTCGTTCGAGAGCTCGCGCAGCTTGTTCTCGAATGGGCTGGCGTCGTTCGAAATTTTGTCGAGAAGAAATTCGTAGGGACTCTGGAATTTGCGCGGCGGAGGAAGAACCAGAAGTTTTCGAATGATCCGCTCTTCCTTCTCGAAGCCCAGATCGATCAGCAAAGCCCTGGCGAGTTCGAGTCCGGAAAACCCGCCTCCACATGTGTAAAGGCGGTCCTGGCGAATGAGCAGGCGGGAAGCGTCCCATCGCACTTGCGGAAACCGGCGGCTTGCCTCGTTCTTCAGCCACCAGGATATCGTTGCGCGCTTGCCGTCCAACAATCCCGAAGTGGCGAGCAGATAACACGCGCCGCAATGTGCTGCGATGATTGCGTCCTGCTGCTGCGCGAGCGCGATCAGCGGTTTTGAATGCTCACTCTCCTCGTCGAGCGAGCGCAGAAGCTCCGGAATCTCGACACCCGGCATGGCAATGAGAATCAGGACATCCATTTTCCGGGATGGTTGAGCCTTTGTCGGGAAGGAAATTCCGGTGCTCGATGCCGACGGCGCGCTCCTTGAAACGAACTCACAGGAGAGAACCTGCGAACGGCAGACGTCATTCACAAGCTGAAACATTTCCACGAGCGTCGAGACGACGGCCGAATAGAAATTCGACGGCAGCCAGATCACAACGTGGAGGCCCCTGTCAGCCATTGCGGTACTCCAGTATCGTTCTCGGATGGCAAGCCTAGCATAGTCTTTGCAAGAATTGCCAATCCCAGAACAAGCGCGGCGCCTCCAGGAGGGCCTATGCGGGCTTGCTGACGAAAGCGGGCCGCGGAAATCCATGGCTGGGAAGATGCAAATGCTGAAATCGTTGAATGAAAACACGCGGCACATACATCGGATTCAGACGCAATAGAAAACTGCGTCGGTCCGGGCTCAGGCTGATCTGTGGTCAGTCAGTAGGCCGAGAGCAAGGTGCCGGCCGCTGCGGTCGGGACCTTGCTCTTGATTTTCAGCTGCCGGAGTTCATCACGTAAAGCGCACGCGAGCGTTCGAGGTGCTTGATCATCGCCTTCTCGGCGCCATCCGCATCCTTGGCCTCGATGCGTCCGATGATCTCTTCGTGCTCGGTCAGCGTGAACTTTTCCTTGCCGGTCCAGATCAGCATTTCGGTGTGGTATTCCTTTAGCCAGCCAAGCATTGCCTCGCTGACGGCGACATAGATCGGGTTGCCGGATATTGCCGCGATCTGGGTGTGGAATTTCATGTCGGCGGATATAAAGGCTTCCGAGTCGCCACGATGGCTGCGCTGCTCGGCAACCGTTGCGCGCAACCGCTGCACGTCCTCGGCGGTTGCCTTCTCTGCGGCTTCCCTGACCATGCCGCGCTCGAAGAAGATACGCGCGTTCTTGAGGTGCTCCAGCGTGTCCTTCGACGACGACAGGATGATCTTGGCGGCGCCGTCGACCTGTTTGATGATCGACTTGGCGGTCAGCTGCAGCACTTTCGCCCGCTCGCCATGCGAGATCGCGACGAGGCCCATATTGCTCAACGCCTGCATTGCCTCGCGGATCGCCGGCCTGCCGACCTCGAAGCGCTCCATCAATTCGCGCTCCGACGGCATGTCGTCACCCGGCAGCAATTCGCCGCTGGTGATCAGGCGCTTCAGTCTCAAGAATACTTCGTCGGAAAGCTTGCGCCGGACGATCGGCTCCGAACGGTTCATCGTCGCGAATCACTCCTTTGACCGGCCCCTATCTAGCATTTCCGCCGTGAATTCCGGAACGCCTGCTGCCGGCTCGCCCTTACCGCCAAGCCGGATAGGGCTTGCAAAGCTTATGTACTCATTATACCAGATTTCAAGGGCCAAGGAACCTTTTTCGAACCACCCGGCAGGCCGCGCGAATATGATTGTTCTCACCTATCGCATCGAAACGCCGGGCAATATCGAGGCGCTGGCGGCCAAGATCGCAAGCGACCAGTCGACCGGAACCTTCGTCGCGCTGGCCGGCGAGACCGAAGAGCTCAAGGCCAGGGTCGCAGCGCGAGTCCTGGCGATACGGCATCTGCCGGATGCGGATCGGCCGTCTCTTCCCGAAACCGGTCCCGAAGCGCGCAACGGCCCGGTCAAGCGCGCCGACGTCGACATCGCGTTTCCGCTGGACGCCATCGGTACCGACCTGTCGGCGTTGATGACCATCACCATCGGCGGCACCTTTTCGATCAAGGGCCTGTCCGGTATCCGGGTCGTCGACATGAGGCTACCAGAGGAGTACCGGCGCGCGCATCCGGGCCCGCAATTCGGCGTCACGGGCAGCCGCAGGCTGACCGGTGTCGCGGATCGTCCGATCATCGGGACCATCGTCAAGCCGGCGCTGGGGCTCCGCCCGCCCGAGACGGCCGCAATGGTGCAAGAGCTGATTGCGGCCGGCGTCGACTTCATCAAGGACGACGAGAAGCTGATGAGCCCGGCCTATTCGCCGCTGTCGGAGCGGGTGAGGGCAATCATGCCGCTGATCCTCGATCACGAGCAGAAGACCGGTAAGAAGGTCATGTATGCCTTCGGCATTTCACATGCCGATCCCGACGAGATGATGCGAAACCACGATCTGGTGGCAAAGGCCGGCGGCAATTGCGCGGTGGTCAATATCAATTCGATCGGTTTCGGCGGCATGGCTTACCTTCGAAAACGCTCCAGCCTTGTGCTCCATGCCCACCGCAATGGCTGGGACATTCTCACCCGTCATCCCGGCCTTGGCATGGATTTCAAGGTCTGGCAGCAGTTCTGGCGTCTGCTCGGCGTCGACCAGTTCCAGATCAACGGCATCGCCTCAAAATACTGGGAACCCGACTGGTCCTTCGTCGAATCCTTCAAGGCGGTGACCACGCCGATCTTTTCGCCGGCCGATTGCGCATTGCCGGTCGCCGGCTCCGGCCAGTGGGGCGGGCAGGCGCCTGAAACCTTCCAGCGAACCGGCCGGACGGTCGATCTTCTCTATCTCTGCGGCGGTGGCATCGTCAGCCACCCGGACGGGCCGGGCGCCGGCGTGCGCGCCGTGCAGCAGGCCTGGCAGGCGGCGGTCCAGGACATTTCGTTGGCGGATTATGCCTTGAGCCATGTCGAGCTGGCGCGGTCGATCGAGAAGTTCGGCGGCGGCGAGGCGGCCTGACGCCATGCAAAACCTGCTTCTGAGTTACTATGGCGACGACCTGACCGGCTCGACCGACGTTATGGAGGCGCTCGAGCTCGGCGGCGTGCCGACCGTCCTGTTCATGCGCCAGCCGGACGAAGCGCTGCTTTCGCAATTTGCGCATTGCCGCGCCCTTGGGCTGGCCGGCACCAGCCGCAGCGAGACGCCGCAGTGGATGGACACGCATCTGCGAGATGCCTTCGCCTGGCTGAAGACCGTCAACGCCGAGATCTGCCACTACAAGGTCTGCTCGACCTTCGATTCCAGCCCGGCAATCGGCAGCATCGGCCGGGCGATCGAAATCGGCCGCTCGGTTTTCCGGCAAGACGGCGTGCCGCTGGTGGTCGGCGCGCCGCAGCTGAAGCGCTACACCGCCTTCGGTCATCTGTTCGCGGCCTATCGCGAAAAATATTTCCGCATCGACCGCCATCCCGTGATGAGCCGCCATCCGACCACGCCGATGGACGAATCCGACCTGCTGATCCATCTGTCGCGCCAGACCAGCCTCGCCTCGGGCCTGGTCGACCTGGCGACGCTGCAGTCCGCGTCGCGGTCGAAAGCATTCGACCGGCTTGTGGAGAATGGCTCAGGTATCGTGCTTGTCGATGTCGATAGCCTGGAAACCCAGGCACTTGCCGGCAAGGAGATTTGGCGCGCTCGCAAGCCGGGCGGTTATTTCGTCGTCGGCTCTTCAGGCATCGAATATGCCTTGCTGGTCGAATGGGCATCGAACCGGATCGTGGATACCAAATCCGCCTTTTCGCCGCCGGGCGCTGCCGACAGGATCGCCGTGGTCTCGGGGAGCTGCTCGCCGACGACGGAACGACAGATCCGTCATGCTCTGGCCGACGGCTTCGACGGGATCGAGCTCGACCCAGTCCAACTGGTTTCTGAGGCTTCGAACGACGCGATTGCGCGCGCGGTGGCAACCGGCCGCTCCAGCCTACGGGCCGGGCGCAGCGTCGTCCTCTACACCGCGCTCGGGCCTGCGGCCGACCGCGGTGCAGAAATCGATCTCCGGGAAGGCGCCCGCCATAAGCTCGGCTACGGCCTTGGCGAGGTTCTCCGCGAACTGACGCTTCAAGAGAAGCTACTGCGCGTGGTCATCGCCGGCGGCGACACGTCGAGCCATGCACTTGGCCAGATGGGCGTAGACGCGCTGACTGTGCGAATGCCGCTGCCGGCATCGCCGGGCTCGCCACTTTGTGTGGCGCATTCAAGCATTAAGGCGATCGATGGGCTGGAAATTGCCCTCAAGGGTGGGCAGGTCGGAACCGACCGCTATTTCTCCGCTATTCGCGATGGGGTCGGCGGTTGAGAGCGGGGAATGTCAGGTCAAATCGGTGATGCTCGATCGGGATCGAGGATACTAGCCGGCAAACCAGAAATCTCAGGCGTTCAGATCAGCGGCAATGCCACTCATCACGCTATCTGCCCATTGTCCTGCCTGGATGATACTGACGGGCGTAGGCGACACAGGCGTCTACCGTGCTGACACAGAGCGCATCGCGGTTGTTCGGCAGGTTGTTGTCGCCGGCGTAGGCAACCTCGGCAACATGACCGTCAACCATTCGAATTTGCGTGTTGCAATAGCCGCCGGGGGCGACGTTGACGGAACCCCCCAGCGCCGGGACGGGGCCAATGGCGACGGTCGGAACGACAATGTTGAGATTGCCGCGTTGAACGACGCGCTGATAGGTCCAGATCTGGCCGGATTTGCCGACATCGGCAGTGGCGGTAGGAAAGCCGGCGCACATTCGAACGTCCGCCTCGCTAAGGCCGACCATCTCCCTGCGGGCTGCCGCCGCCGTGGCGTCTTCCTTCGCAGTGCTCGACGTGTCGTCGGGCATGACGCAGGAAGACAGGATGGCGGCGCTTGCCGATAGAAGGAGAAGGGCAAGCTTTCGGGTGTGGAAAGATGTCATACCAACTTCGGATTGCACGGGAGGCCCGAATGCAAACCTAGGAAGTGGGCCAATCGAGTCAACCGGCAGAAAATTCACGAAGTCGTTGGTCCGCCATTCCGCCGCACGCATCTGCTGGAAGAGGTTAGGCTGCCGCCGTGACCCTCGCGCCCTATCTTCCGCCTGGGCATCGGATTTCCAAATCCGACCCCTTCTTGTCAGATGTACTGGCGCACGGTGCTGTGACTTTGGTTCGGCCGACGGTGTGCTAGTTTCCAGCCAATTGCTCCGGAGACGTCATGCCTATCAAGCTGCAAGAAATCGCCCTCGCTCTTCTGCTGTTGGTTGCCGGAACTGGGTTCGGTCATGCGGAGACGGCCCAGCGGCCGCCGCCCACAGGCGGGGTTCTCTCGCTCCTGCCACCGCCGCAGACTTCCGATCATTCGATCGTCATTGCCGGACGCACGCTCGATTACGAGGCCAAGGCCGGCACGCTGTCATTGCCGTCCGGCAAAGGCGATATCACCGCCGAGATTTTCTATGTCGCCTATGCTCTGCACGCAGGGAAAGAAACGGGACCGGATCCGCGTCGCCCGATCACCTTCGTGTTCAATGGCGGTCCGGGAGCAGCTTCCGCCAATCTCCATCTCGGCGCGCTCGGTCCGCGGGTTCTGGCGACAGCGGCCGATGGAAGTTTCCTGCCGTCGCCGCAGAGGCTGTTCGATAACCCCGACACCTGGCTCGACATGACCGACCTGGTCTTTGTGGACCCTGTCGGAACCGGTTACAGCCGTGAAGCGCCCGGCACGGAAGCACACAGCTTCTGGGGCGTCAGCCAGGACGCCGCGTCGATAGGCGCGTTTATCCGACTCTATCTGGCGCAGACGAACCGTACGGCATCGCCTGTCTTCCTGGCTGGCGAAAGCTATGGCGGCTTTCGAGCAGCATTGCTCGCCAGGAAGCTTCAGGAAGACATCGGCATCAGCCCGAGTGGTGTCGTGCTGATTTCGCCGGCGCTCGAATTCACGCTGGTGCGCCCGGACGAGTTCCAGCCGCTCCACTGGGCGCTGGAACTGCCGTCGCTGGCGGCAGTGCGCCTACACAGCGAAGGCGTTTCCGGCCCGGCCCTGCAGGAGCGGCTGGCGGAAGTCGAACGCTATGCGCTCGGCGATTATCTGGCCGCGCTGGCCGGTGGGCTGGAGCAGGGTGGACGCCTGGCGAGCCAGCGTGTCGCCGCAATCACCGGTCTGCCGCTCGATCTCGTCCAGCGGCACTTTGCACGCATTCCCATAGGGCTGTTCGCCAAGGAGTTTGCACGGGCAAAGGGCAATGTTCTCAGCGCCTATGACGGCAACATCGCGACAGCGGACGTGGCGCCAGAGAGCCTGGGAGTCGAGGGTCCCGATCCGGTGCTCGACCGAAGCGTGCCGGCGCTCACCTCCGCTTTCGTCGGCTATGTGCGTGATGAATTGAACTTCCGCACGGATATCAGCTATCGGCTTCTCAACCGTGAAGTCAGCGGCAATTGGGACTATGGGACGAGCGCGACGCGTCAGGGCTATGCGGGTGTCATGGACGACCTTCAACAGGCGCGCGTGCTAAACCCCAGCCTCGGCGTGCTGATCGTCAACGGCTACAGCGACCTGGTGACGCCGTACATGGGCTCGCGCTACCTGCTTGGTCAAATTCCTTCGCTTGCCGGCGCAAAGCCCATTCGCACCGAGGTGCTGGAGGGCGGGCACATGATGTATCTGAGGCCGGATGGACGGGCGGCACTGAAGCAGGCCGCGTCCGAGCTTTACCGAACGACGCAATGAGACGGTTTGCCCAAAAAAGCGCCGGATACGCTGTTCGCCCTCTCATCAGGCCCTAGTTCCATCGCGATTGATCGGTTACACACCTAGGATGGCGTCTTTCAGCGACGTTCGACAACGGATTAGCCGGCTCTCCAGAATCGCGCCACTGGTGCGGCGTGCTGCCGAGCGGGCCATTCGGAACACCAAGCCACACAGGCTGACAAGCCTTGTTGACCGTTGGAATGCGCTGTCGCTGGCAACGCAGTTCCTGCTCGCGGGCGGTCTATTTTCCCTGTCAGCCATGGTGGTGGTCGGGATTTCCGTCACGAATCATATAGAAACCGTGGTCACGCAGAATTCGGCTTCCGCAACGGCTCTTTACGTGGACAGCGTCATCGCGCCGCTGCTTCCGGATATGCGCAAGAGCGAAGTGCTCGACGAGAGCGTCGCCCACGCGCTCGATGAAACGCTGGGACAAGGGGCACTCGGCACAAGGCTCGAATCCTTCAAGCTCTGGCGTCGCGACGGAACCATCCTGTATTCGACCGACAAGACATTGATCGGCAAGCGCTTTGAACCCAGCGACAATCTCCGGGCGGCATTCGCAGGCCAAATGGTCTCGGAGTTCGACAAGCTGGACGATTCGGACAGCGAGGCCGAAAGGGCCAGCGGCTTGCATCTTCTCGAGATCTACAATCCGGTGCTGCAGCCATGGTCGGGGGAAGTGGTGGCCGTTTCAGAATTCTACGAGGTCGCCACTGATTTTGAAAGAAACCTGCATCAGGCACTCATTCGAACCTGGCTGGACGTTGCCGCCGTCACAGCGGCCTTCTTTCTCGGGCTGTCGGCAATCGTGTTCCGTGGCAGCCGCATGATCAGTTCGCAGAGCCGCTCGTTGAAGCAGCGCATTGCCGAGCTTTCCGATCTGCTTGCGCAAAACAGACTGTTGAGGCTGCGGGTGCAGCGTGCCTCGCAGCGTGCCACCGCACTTAACGAACGCTATCTCAGGCGCATCGGTGCGGACTTGCACGATGGCCCGGCGCAATTGGTTGCTCTCGCGGCGCTGGGGATCGACAGCCCCGTCATTGCCGATCCCGCTACGTCGCAATCGAAGCGTGCACAGGAATTGCTGGCCATCAAAGCACATCTGGACGATGCCATGCGCGAGATCAGGAGCATCAGCAAGGGCCTTGTCCTGCCGCATATCGAGCATGCCGAACTGGGTGAAATTCTCCAGCTTGCCGTACGGGCGCACGAAGAACGAACCGGCGTCAAAGTGATGCTATCGATGACCGGCGGCCATGCGCCATTGTCGCCGGCGGCCAAGATCTGCATCTTCCGCTTCGTCCAGGAGGCGCTGAACAATGGATTCCGTCATGCCGGAGGTGAAGGTCAGTCGGTCGAGAAACATTTCGACGGCGAGCGCGTTTGTATCGAAGTGGCCGACGCCGGCGCCGGCTTTGACCCGCAAATCGTGCGTCCCGAGAGGCTGGGACTCGTAGGGCTGCGCGAGCGTGTGGAAAGCCTCGGGGGCCAGTTTACCGTGACTTCCTCACAGAGTGGCACAGTCGTAAGAATGGCCCTCAACATCGTTGAAATGGGGCAGACATGACAGTAGCCATCAAGCTCGCCATCGTCGACGACCACCCGCTGTTCAGGGAAGGCGTTGTGCGCACGCTCGATCAGATCGGCGGGTTCGAGATCGTCGGTGAAGGAAGCAGCAGAGACGATGCCCTGCGGATAATCGAAGACCAGCGGCCCGACATTCTGCTGATGGACATATCGGTTCCTGGAGGTGGCCTTGGCGTGATCGGACCGGCCCTTGAGCGGCATCCGGCACTGAAAATTGTGATGCTGACCGTTTCGGAAGAAAACCAGCACGTGATGACCGCGTTGCAGAGCGGGGCAAGGGGCTATGTTCTGAAGGGGGTCGGGTCGAGGACGTTGGCTGCGATCCTGCGCACGGTAGCGTCGGGCGAACGATATGTCTGTCCACAATTGTCGGCGCGCCTGTTGGCCGATCTCTCGGCTCAATCAAAAGAGCCGGCGAAAGCTGACGGACTTGCCGACCTCACCAGCCGCGAAAGGGAGATCCTGACGCTGGTTGCCGCGGGACTGAGCAACAAGCGGATCGGGCTTCGGCTGAACCTCCATGAAAAGACGATAAAGCACCACATGACGCGAATCCTGGCCAAGCTCAACGTCAGCAACAGGACCGAAGCTGCCATGACCTTGCGCGACGCGACTGAGCGCCGCCATCCGCCTGTTCGCGATCATGCTTGAGCCGAAATTGCCGCACTGCGCTGCCATGTGAACTGGCCCTCAGTTGATCATTCCAAGCAACCTGTCCCGATCGGAACGCGTCGCCAGGCGCCGAATGATGATGCGGCCCTCGGCATCCCGCATTTCATATTGGTCGCTGTCGATGCGTTCGCTGAGTCCGTTCGAATGCACCACGCCAATGCTCGGGCCGCTCACCTCGACCCGGTCTCCTGTGGATGCGTTGACAAAGAGTTTTGGCTTGCTATCGGGGTTTACCGCAGGGGCGGGATCAGGGAGATTGTCGTCCTGCGACTTTGCTTTGCCCTTGCCGGCACCAGCGTTCGAGTTCGAATTGCCGGAGTTTCCACCCGAATTGCCCGAATTGCCGTTCCCATTCCCGTTCCCGTTCCCGTTCCCGCCATTGCCGTTCCCGCCATCTTTGGCCCAGGCAGCCTGCGGGCCGAGCGGCTGCGATGATCCATCGAACACGACGCGATAGGGGCTTACGACGAGAATGAAGGTCAAGACGACTACAGAAATGCCGACACGACGTCCTCGTGAAGATCCGGTCCTTCGTTTCCGGGTCGTCATCAATGAACTTGCCAGTCGCATGTCGGAACTCCCCTTAATCATACGGCTCTGTCGTACTGCCTCCTGTTCGAATTCGTGTGATGCTTAAAACAATGGTTTGCGTCCGGAACGTCAAGGCCCACCAGTCCCACGATGGTAACTGGTGGGTCTCGCTAGCGCAGGAAGGGACTATTTACTGCGCAAGCCTTTTGCCTTCCCGTGGTTGCGTCTCTCCGCGATAGCGCCGAGTTCCCACTGTCAGCCAACAATAAATCCAATGGCCGCGACCCCGAAACACAGGCCAAATAACGGAAAAAGCAGCCAACGTGCCTGGTGAATGCTCGGGTCCATGGCGGCCTCCTATAACAGTCGGCATCGCAACGGGGCTCCTCGGAACTCAGTTCCTGAAACTCTCGCATTTCGGGCTTTTGCGATAGCAGCCTCGGACCAAAGTTTGGCTGTGCGGGTCCTTGGTCGATAGGCCTACAGACTGAAGTCCCTATGCCAGGAGCCACCCTGCATTCGGCGACCTTTGTGTCCAACTGGCAGCTGCGATCCACCGCCCCCTTCGAATGCTTTGCGTTTCTGGCTCTATGGCAGCAACGCCGTTGGTCTACTGCCGCATCGTTGAAACGCCACCAATACAGACCCATATGCGAATTGCGTCGGATGTCTCCTCCCATTGCGTCCGGCGCGTTCCCCTCTGGAGGTTATAGACCTTCACACTTGGCCGGGCTTAACAGTCCGGCCTTTTCTTTTGGCATTTTGCGCAATCCGCCTGATGGCCCTAATTTGCGAGACATCGGTAAAATCGATTTGCAAATGCATTCATGTGCTCATAACCTGTCACCATGAGCACGATTTCCAAAGTTGCCACGCGAGCGGGCGTGTCGCGCACGACCGTGTCGCATGTCATCAACCATGCGGACCGGGTATCGAAATCGCTGCGTGAGCGCGTACAAGCGGCGATCGACGAACTCGGCTACACCCCGAACCCGCAGGCGCAGAGCCTGCGCACCGGCCGTACCAACATTATCGCGATGCTGATCCCGGACATCCGCAACCCGTTCTATCCGGAGCTGGTGAAAACGGCGCAGTCGACGCTCGAAGTGGTCGGCCTCGACATGCTGATCTTCAACACCGACGTGCCGGGCGGACATTCACAGGATCACGGCCGCGAGTATTTGCGCCAGATCGGGCGCAAGCGGGTCGACGGCGTCATCGTTGCCGACTTCGCGCTGCACGGCATGCACAGCGAACTGCTCAGCCTCGATCTGCCCGCCGTCTTCATCGGCCATCTGCCGAACCATGCTGTCGACAGCGTCCAGCTGGACGATTTCGGCGGCGGCTATCTGATGGGCGAGTATCTGGCGAAGAGGGGCCATCGCCGCATCGCCCATGTCACCGGGCCATCCTTTTTCAAGGAGGCGATGGCGCGTGCCGCCGGTTTCGAAAAAGGGCTCGCCGACAATGGCGTGCCAATCTCCGCCGATCTGCGGTTCGAGGGAAGCTATCTTGCCCCGTCAGGGCGGGAAGCGGTCACCTGGCTCAGGGAGAAGCACGGCGGACACCTGCCGTCGGCGATGTTCTTCGCCAATTATCTGATGGCCTCCGGTGCGCTGACCGAATTCTACGACCATGGGATCAATATCCCTCAGGATATCGCCATCGCAGTCTTCGATGACCTGCCTCAACTGGAATATGTCAGGCCGAAGCTGACCTGTGTCGGCAACAGTCCGACAATGCTTGCCAAGCGCGCCACGGAAATGCTGCTCGAACGGCTGGGTGGCAAAGTCGAGGGCGCGCCGCGCACCGAAGTGATCCCATGCGCGTTGAGCCCATTCGACAGCGCGTGACGCAGATGCCGGCAAAGGGAACGGAGGTCCCTTCGCCAACGTTCGACCGAACAACATCCAAGGGAGGAATTGATGACTGACAAAACGACCCGCGACCGGCCATTGGCCAGCCTGAACCGCCGTCGGCTGATCCAGGGCGGCGCCACTTTCGCTGCCGCCGGCCTCACAGGCTTCCCGTTCATCAACAGGATGGCCGTGCGCGCTCAGGAAGCGCCGCTGAAATTCTGGCAGTTCTATGCGCCTGGGGGAGACGTGAAGCCGCAGGTCCAGTGGTTCGAGAAGCTGGTGGCCGACTGGAACGACGGCCACGACCAGAAGGTCGAGCTCGAATATGTCGTCAACAGCGAATACATCTCCGGTTCCAAGCTGGCAACGGCCTTCGCGTCGGGCGAGGGCCCTGACATCTTCCTCATCAGCCCCGGCGATTTCCTGCGTTATTACAATGGCGGCGTACTTGCCGACCTGACGCCGCATATCGAGGATGCCGCCAAGGCCGATTTCCCGGAAAGCGTCATCGCCAACCGCATGGTGGACGGCAAGATCTACGGTGTGCCGATGGAAGTCGAGCCGATGGCCTTCTACTATTCGGTCAAAGCGTTCGAGGATGCAAAGCTCAACGAGAACGACGTGCCGAAGACCTGGGACGAGCTGTTGGCGGTCGCCAAAAAGCTGACGACGCCCAGTCGCTACGGCGTGCTGTTCGAAACGACTCCCGGCTATTACCAGAACTTCACCTGGTATCCGTTCCTGTGGCAGGGCGGCGGCGAATTCCAGGGCAAGGACGGCAAGAGCGCCTTCGATTCGCCGGCCACCGTCCAGGCGCTGAAACTCTGGCAGGATGCCATCAATACCGGCGTGGCGCCGCGTCAGGTGGTCGGCGGCGGCTTCGACATAGTCGCCAATCTCGGGGCAGGGCTGTGCGCCATGCAGAACTGCGGCATCTGGGGTATTTCGGCGATGGACAACAACGCCAAGGACGTGCCCTACGGCATCTTCAAATTGCCGACACCGGCCAATGGCAAATACGTCACCGTCGGCGGTGGCTGGGCCTTTGTCGCCAATGCCGGAGGCAAGAACCCGGATGCTTCCGCCCAGTTCTGCGCCTGGGCGCTGGCCTCAATGGATCCGGCATCGATCGACCGGGTCGTCAACTGGTGCACTGTCGCCAAGAGCGACATGCCGCCGCGCAACAGCGCGCTGAAGGCCGGCGCCGATGTCTTCAGCACCGGCAAGTTCGGCACCTTCGCCAAGGAGATCCATCCGGGGACGCGCGCCGAGCCGCGGGTTCCGCCGGAGGCCTACAAGATCATCTCCGACGCCATCCAGTCGGCACAGCTTGGCGGGGTTGATGCCCAGCAGGCGGCGACGACGGCCAGTCAGCAACTCGATGCGTTCCTCGCTTCCTATTCCGGCGCGCCGATCCTTTAGGCCCTTTCCAGCATGGATCAGATGAAACCGCCAGCCGCGGGCGCGAATTCCGCCCGCGGCCTCACCGCCAAGCAAAGGGAGCGCTGCGCCGCATGGCTGTTCGTCCTGCCCGATGCGGTTGGCCTGCTGGTGTTCGTCGGCGTGCCGATGCTGCTGTCGCTCGCCGTCGGGTTCTTCGAGGTCAACGGCTTCGGCGGCTACAGGTTCGTCGGGTTCGGCAATTACAGGCGCATGTGGGGCGACCCGCTGTTCTGGTCGTCCGTGAAGGTGACGGTAGCTTATGCCGTCATGCTGGTGCCGGCGCTCTACGTCGCCGGACTGGGACTGGCGCTTCTGGTGCAGAAGACCAACCGCTTCAACGCGGTCATGCGCTCGATGTTCTTTGCGCCGCAGATGGTCAGCCTGGTCGTGGTGGCGCTCGTGTGGCAGCTCATGCTGGTCGAAAAGGTCGGCATCGTCAGCCGGCTGGCGCCGCGCGTCGGCCTCGGCGGAATTTCGCTGCTCGGCGATCCAAATCTGGCGCTGTTCACGCTGGTGCTGGTCAGCGTCTGGTTCCTGATGGGTTTCTACATGCTGATCTTCCTCGGCGGGCTCCAGGACATCCCGGCAGAGTACTACGAAGCCGCAAAGATCGACGGTGCCGGGCCGGTGACAAGCTTCTGGTACATTACTTTGCCCCTGCTCAAGCCGACCAGCTTCTTCGTCCTCCTGGTCTCGCTCGTCGCGGCTGTCGCCGGCGGCCAGGTCTTCGACCTGATCTATGTGATGACCAAAGGCGGTCCGGTCAATTCGACCTCGGTGCTGATCATCTACATCTACAAGCAGGCATTCCAGTTCGGCGCGTTCGGCTATGCATCGGCAATGGCATCGCTGCTGGTGCTGGCGCTGATGCTGGTCACGGTCTTCTTCTTCGTGCTGACGCGCGGCGGACGTTTCGAGCATGACTGACGGCCGAACTCCTTCCGGCCGTTCGCAGATACGAGCGGCGAGACTTGCCTGGATGCTGGCAACCGCCGCACTTGGCCTGATGACGGTATTCCCGCTTGTCTGGATGCTGGTCATCTCGCTCAAGCCGGCGAGCGACGTCTTCACGCCGAGCCTCATTCCGGAACGCCCGACGCTCGGCAATTTCCTCTATGTGCTGACCGAGGTGCCGTTCCTGCGCTATCTCTTCAATTCGTTCTTCGTGTCGGCGACGGTGACGGTCGCCGCGCTGTTCTTTCATTCGATGGCCGGCTATTCGCTCGCACGGCTGCGTTTTCCGGGCCGCGACACGCTGTTCCTCGCCATGTTCTCGACCTTTCTGGTGTCGCTGCCGGTAATCATCGTGCCGCTGTTCATCCTGACGCGGATGCTGCACATGCTGGACAGCTATGCCGGGCTGATCATTCCGGCGATCTTCAACGCGTTCGGCATCTTTCTGCTCAGGCAATACTACCTGTCGCTGCCCAGGGAACTGGAAGAAGCGGCGATCATGGATGGTGCCGGCTACTGGCGCATCTATTGGAGCATCATCCTGCCGCTCAGCCGGCCGATCCTGTCGGCACTGGCGATCCTGTTCTTCCTCGCCAACTGGAATGCTTTCCTGTGGCCGTTGACGATCACATCGGACCTCGATCTCTGGGTGGTGCAGGTAGCCATTGCGAACTTCAAGAGCCAGTACGCCGCCGCCTGGAACTACGTCATGGCCGCCTCGACCATCGTCGCCGTGCCGATGCTGGTTCTTTTCGTGATCTTCCAACGCCAGATCATGGAATCGATCAAGACAAGCGGCCTGAAATAACCGCTGAAGCAAGAGGAGAAACACATGGATAATGCCGGCTTGTCGCCGCTTCGCGGGCTCGCCAAATTGCGCGACGCCAAAACCCGCCGGTTCTCGAGCTACGACCGCACCGGCGGCAATGACGACCGGCTGCATGTTGAACCCGGCCAGACGGTGGTGATTGCCGAGCATGACGGTGCCGGCATTGTCACGCATATCTGGGCGACGCTCGCCTGCAAGAGTGAGGACTTCCTGCGCAAGATCGTGCTGCGCGCTTACTGGGATGGCGAGGAGTATCCGAGCATCGAAACGCCGATCGGTGATTTCTTCGGCATGGGGCATGCCCGCACCCGCAATTTTGCCAGCCTGCCGGTCCAGGCAAGCCCCGAGGATGGCAAGGCCTTCAACTGCTACTTTCCGATGCCGTTTGCCAGCCACATGCGCTTCACCGTCGCCAATGAAGCTGAGGACGACCTGCTTTTCTATTACTATGTCGATCTCGAACTGCATGAGGAACTCGAGGAAGGCCTGGGCCGCTTCCACGCCCAATACAGTCAGCAGCGACCTGACGGCATAGACGAGACGGGATTGGCCAACGAGCAGGTCCTGTTTGGCGGGGAAAACACCGACGGGAACGGCAACTACACCATCCTGGAGGCGGAAGGTCATGGCCACTATGTCGGCGTACTCTATTCCGTCTATTCGCGGCGGCGTTCCGCACTATGGGACTGGTATGGCGAGGGCGACGACATGATCTTCGTCGATGGCGAGCCGGGCATTTCCGTGCCGGATACAGTGCGCAAGCCCGATCCGCGCATCGGACCGAAGGCCGAACTGATCGACGATCGCGGCGAGACCGGCCCCGGCGCCAACGATGCCTGGCCGCCGACGCTGCACGGCACCGGCACGGAAGATTATTTCAATACGGCATGGTGCCCGACACAGGACTACAGCGCGCCCTATCACGGCATCATCGCCGCCGGCGGGCCGAACTGGACCGAGCCGGTTACGCTCTATCGCTGGCACATAGAGGACCCGGTCATCTTCCACAAACGCATCCGGGTGACCATCGAGCACGGTCACGCCAATCGCCGCTCGGACGACATTTCGTCGGTCGCCTTCTGGTATCAGGCCGAACCGCACAAACCGTTCGAAGCGCTTGTCGATGTCGAGGACCGCATCCCCACCTATCGCGCGCCTTATCACAATTGGAATGCCGCCTTCGACGAGAAGAGGCGTTAGGCCGGGATGCGTTCGAATTGAACCGTGCATCCCGCGCTATCTGTGTCGGGGCACGACCCTGCCGCAGCGTGCCGCCTCAGCTGCGAGGTGGAAGTTGCTGGACAGACCAGGTGTTGCCGTCGGGATCCTCAAAGAAGACAAATCTGCCCCAGGGAAAATCCTTGATATCGCTGACCTCGATACCTTGAGCGGCCAGGTACCGGTGAGCCTCATCGATATCGGGCACGACGAGTTGCAGGCCCCTTATGGATCCCGGGGGGCTGTCGACGAGGCCCTTGCCCATGGCAATCGAACAGGCCGAACCGGGCGGCGTCAATTGCACGAAACGTATCTCGTCGCTTACGGTGTGGTCGTGATCGAGATGAAAGCCGACCTTCCCAACATAAAAGGCAATTGCTCTATCGACGTCCGATACGGGGACCGGGACCAGCTCCAGCTTCCAATCCATGACAGCCCTTTCGCAGCTTGATCGCCAAGTGGTGCCGAACACCGTGGGCGCCATCCCGCCGTCTTCCCAATGCCATTGTCGGCGCGGGCCGCTCAGTCAGTCAAGAGATACCCGGGCTCGGGCAACGTGAGGACCGGTCTCATTGCTGAGACGGCGTTCGGAACCGATGAGCACAAGCTCAGTTCGGGGGAGGACAACCACCTTTCGGATCAGCAAGGACGACTTCAATGACGGGAACGCAGGGCGCCGAATACAACTGTGGGAAGGTTGAACGGGCGTGGTTGACGCGCGAAGGGGTTGCTTGGAAGCGACGCTCGCCGAAGCCGGCAAGATCCTCGGGCGGTGAAGCCGAAGCGCAATATGCCGCGAACGCCTACGATTCGGCCTGCCTTCTCCTTGCCGCGATCAAAGACGCCAGCACTGCATCCAAGGGATATCCGAGCCGGCGCGACGTTCTGGCGGCGGTGCGCGATATCCGTTTCAGGGGAATCGCCTATCGCGAGCCGGTGCGGTGGGATGAAAAGGGCGACAATCTGGCCGCTGTGACTGCACTCAACGGGGTGAAAACGGCCGCTTCAGATCGCCGAAATCCAGCAGATGCAGAGTGTCGAGCAGACCTGACGCCGACAGGCTCTCCGACCGAACCGGTTTCCGCCGCTTTGCCAGGACGATTTTCACAGGACCACGAAACAATAATCTCCGGTCGCCGTTTCGCCCGCAGAACCTTTCGAGGAGGCGACGATGAGCGCAACCGGCTTGGACGTTTTCGACAAAACGCTGCAAATAACAAACATCTGGCTTGACGAGATCATGGCGGATCTTGGTCCGGATCGACACGTCGCCTGGCATACATTGGGCGCCGTTCTGCGAACCCTTCGCGACAGGCTGCAGATCGGACTGGCGGCCAAATTGGGAGCGGAACTGCCGCTGCTCGTGCGCGGCGCCTACTATGATCGCTATCGGCCCGCCGACATGCCCGACAAGACACGCTCGCTCGAGAAATTCCTGCAACACATCGCCGATGAATTGAAATCGACCCGTCCTGTCGATCCCGAGGATGCGGCACGCTCTGTGCTGCGTGTGCTTGCACGGCATATCGACCTTGGCCAGTCGGCAAAGGTGCGGGATGCGCTGCCAAAGGAAATCCAGGTCCTCTGGCCTGAAAGCGTGGGCGTCAAATAGCGACGATCCTGCTCATGCGGACGCGCGACGGACCAACTGCCACGAAACGCTGAAAAGGGTAGGTATTGCGCCCGGTGTTGCCGAGATCAATGAGATCAGATGATCGGCAAGATGGTCGTAGTGGGCAGTTTCGGGGCCGATTGTCGTCAATGCCGGATGACTGAATTCGCCCTCGTCAATATTGCCGCAGCCGATGACTGCAATGTCGCCGGGCACGGAGAGGCCGGCCTCCTCGAATGCGTGCAGGGCGGTCACGGCGGCAAGATCGGATTCGACGAAAAGCGCGGTCGGCCGATCCGCGCGGGCGGCCAGCGCCGTAGCATTGGCAAACGCAGCCTTGCGCGCCTCTGCACCGCCGATCACCAGGTCGTCTCGCAGCGGAAGGCCGCGTGCTTGCAGGAAGCTGCGATAGGCGGCGAGACGGCTCCCGTCCACCGCTTGCTCATGCACCATATAGGCGATGCAGCGATGGCCGGCTCGGTAGAGGTAGTCGAGTGCCTCGAAAACGGCCCTGCCGGTATGCTGGCGCACAACCGAGAAGCCTGCCGGCTCGATGGTCGGATGGAAGATCACCGCTGGCCGGCCCGCGGCCGCCAGGCGCGCGGCCAAAAGCATCACCTCGGGCTCGGAGAGATGCTGCCAGTCGGCGATAATGCCGTCTGCCAGCCCGCTCTCGATTTCCCTCACGATCCGGTCGGTTCGTTCGAACGTGTCTCCCGCGGTGATAATTGTCGAAAATCCCCTCAGCGCCGCTCCAGATTGGATATCCTGCGCGATCCGGTCGCTGAACGGCACGCCGAGACGAGGCAGTACAAGGCAGATTCGCTCGGCCTGCTGGCGGCGCAGCTGCCGCGCGGTGCGGTTTTGCACATAGTTGAGCTCAGCGACGGCCTCGAGGATGCGCTGCCGCGCCTCCTTGCCGACGAACTTCAGGCGCGTGCTGTCGCCGCTGAGCAGGTACGACACGGCAGCGGTCGATACATTGGCGCGCCGGGCGACATCGGCCATGGTCGGCGCCTTTCTGCGATCGGAACTTCTCTCGTGCATTGTTGGATCCGCTGCGCGACGTGACATGATCAGCTGTCGCTCAGCCGGATTTCATTCCAGCTTCCATGCCCGGCGGCAAGGATCTCGGGCCTTGCCTCGCCGGCCTCCTCCATCAGGGCAACGATGCGGCCTCGCAGCCATGCACGCGTCGCTGCGTGATCGGGCGAAGCTATGAGATTGATTAGTTCGTTTGGATCGGCATCGAGGTCGTAGAGTCTCGCCTCGACATAGAAATCGCTGCCGGAATCCCGCCAGCCGTCTTTTCCCGGTGCCTCGACCTCATATTTCCACCGTCTGGTGCGCAAGGCGCGGCCGACATGGTGCTCGCTGATTTGAATGAATATCTCGTCGCGCGGCGGCCGTTCGCCCTGCAGTGCGTCGAGCAGCGAGACGCCCTGCATCGAATTGGGCACTTTCAGGCCGGCCGCGGCGAGCAGGGTCGGCGCGAGATCGACGAGGCTGACCAGGCCTTCATATGTGCCGATGCGCTGGAAGCCGGGGCCGTGGAATAGCGTCGGCACGCGGATCGACGCCTCATGACAGGAACGCTTGTATTCGTTGTTGCGAGTCTTGAAGTGACATCCGTGGTCGGAGGTGAAGAGGATGATCGTGTCGTCAAGCCGGCCAAGGCTGTAGAGCGCCTCGATCAGCCGTCCAAACGCCTCGTCGAGGCGTGCGACCATGCCCAGATAGCCGGGGAAATGTTCCGCTGTCGTGCCGCCAAGTGCGGCGAGATCGCCGGGAATGGCGAGCTTCTTGCGGATCCTGTCCTCGTATCCGAGCGGGGCAGGGTAGTTGTCCGTCTGGTTCTGGTGATGCGGCTCGAGGAAGGACAGGAATAGAAAGAACGGCTCGTCTTCCCTCGATGCGACATAGCGGATTGCAGCGTCGGTTAGGGCATCGACGCGGTATCCCGGCAGCTTCACCGCCTTGCCGTCATTGTCGTGGACGACGGTGTCGAAGGGGCCGGAAGTGAACTCCAGGATGTTGGAGGCCAGCCAGTAGCGATAGCCGCCGCGTTGTTCCTGGGTGACCGGCTCGGCGGACCCCAGGTGCCACTTGCCGATGTAGGCGGTGTCATAACCTGCCGCGGTGAAATGATGCGCGAGCGTGCGCTCGCTCTTCGGCAGTGGGATGTCGTTGCGGTAGCAGCCGGTGATGGTCGGGTACCGCCCCGTCTGGAATACGGAGCGGGCGGGTCCGCAAACGGGCTGGCAGGTAAACGAATTCGCCACGAACGTGCCGGTCCCGGCGAGGCGGTCGAAATTTGGCGTAAGCTCGAGCGGATTGCCATGGACGCCAACGGTGTCCCAACGCTGCTGGTCGGTGAAGAAGACGATTACGTTCGGTCGGCGGGACGTCATAGGGTGCAATGGCTCCGAATGGTCATTTCATGCCTGCCAGCATCACGCTGCGGACGAAGTAGCGCTGCGTGAAGAGGAACAGCAGCAGGCTCGGGATGAAGAGAATGATCCCGCCCGTCGCCGTCAGGTTCCACTGGGTGAAGAATTCCTGGTTGAAAAGCGTCAGTCCCGTCGTGATCGGCCGCATTTCGGTGGTGTTGACGGCGACCAGCGGCCAGAGGAATTCGTTCCACTGGAACACGAAGGTGAGGAGGGCCAGCGTCGCCAGTGCCGGACGGACCTGCGGCAGCACGATGCGCCAGTAAAGGCCGAGTTCCGAGCAGCCGTCCATCCGTGCAGCGTCAAGCAACTCGTCGGGAATCGGACGGATGAACTGCCGCATCAGGAAGATTCCATAGGCGCTCATGGCGAATGGAAGGATAAGGCCCTGATAGGTGTTGAGCCATCCCATCCGCGCGGTGAGCACATAGAGCGGGATCATGCGGATGAAGAATGGGATCATCAGCGTAGACAGCACCGCGACAAACATGACGCGCTTACCGGCGAATTCCATCTTCGCGAAGACGTAGCCGATCAACGGATCGAAGATCAGATGGAGGAAGGTAATCCCGCCGGCGATGATGAAGCTGTTGAGCGTGAAACGCGCGAACGGCGCCTTCTGCCAGATGTCGATGTAATTCGTGAATTGCCACGTCTCGGGGATCAGAATCGGAATGCCGCTGAAGACGTCGGCATCGCTCTGCAGCGACAGCGAAAGCATGTAGAGGAACGGAAAGATCGACAGCGCCACGCAGAAGAGCAGCAGTAGGTAGGACGGGAGCGTTTTTGCCAATGTCATGCCAACCTCAATAGGTGGTTTCGCGGTTGAGCAGGCGGAACTGAACGAAGGTGATGGCCAGGATCAGCAGGAACATCAGGAAAGACAGCGCCGAGGCGTAGCCGATGTTGAGCTCGAAGAAGGCTGCCTCGAACACGTGCAGGCTGAAGAACCGCGTCGCGTCGGCCGGTCCGCCCTTGGTTATCAGGTAGGCCGGCGCCAGCTCCTGCAGTTGGCTGATCGTGCTGACGACCGCGATGAACAGCGTGGTCGGCGTCAACAACGGCCAGGTCAGATAGCGGAATTGCTGCGTCGGCGTGGCGCCGTCGATGGATGCGGCATCATAGAAGTCGGACGGGATCGACTGCAACGCGGAGAGGTAGATCAGCATGGCATAGCCGACATCCTTCCAGACCGTGATGGCGATGAGGGTCGGCAACGCGGTCGAGGTGTCGCCGAGCCAATTCTGGGTCGGCAGCCCAAGCTCGGCAAGGAAGCTGTTCAAGATGCCAGTGTAGGGATCGAGAATTGCCTGCCACATCAACGCGACGATCACGAAGGAGGTGATGTAGGGAAAGAAGATGATTGCGCGGATCAGAGTGCGCCCCGGGATCGGCCGGTTGAGCACGACCGCCAGTCCGAGGCCAATGGCGATGCTGGCCGCGGTGACGCCTATCGCGAAGGCCAGCGTCACGAAGAGCGACTGCCGAACGCGCGCGTCGCCGAGCGCAGCAACGTAGTTGTCCAGTCCGGCGAATCGGCTCTCGCCGATCAGCGGCTGGCCGCTGTACAGGCTCGCCCAAAACTCCAGTCCTATCGGATAGAAGAAATAGACCGAGAAATAGAGGATTGCTGGCGACAGCAGCAGGTAAGCGAGAAGCGTTTGTCTGGTGCGCCGGCTGAAGCGGGCAGCTCGCCGGGTCGGCATCGCGCCGACGCGAATGTCCGTATCGGCCGTATCGGTGCTGCCGCTGATAAACATCGGCCTAGTTGTTGGCCAGGATGACGTTGGCCTCGGCCGCGAATTTCGGCATGATCTCGGCTGCTGGCTTCTGATTGTAGATGATATCCTCGAGCGCACTTTGCAGAAGCTTCTCGATTCGCGCGTGCTTGCCGGTGAGGCGCAGCTCGGCGGTGACGTCTTGCGCGTAAGGCAGGCATTTGCTGAAGCTGCCGATGACCGGATCGGCCTGAACCTCGGCGTTTTCGGCCCAGGATTTGCGCGGCATCGTCATGCCCGCTTCCTTGGTAGCCGCTAGTTCCGTGTCGAGCGCGACGAGCCGCTTCAACAACTCCCAGGCCTCCTTCGGGTGCTTGGCGTCCTTAGGGATCATCACGCTGACGCCGCCCGCGAACGTCGCCTGCACCTTGTGCTTGAGTGATGGCGCAACCGCCCAGTTGAGCTTCGGGTTGCCCGAGCGGATCGGCTTCACGTCCCACGGACCGGTTATGATCATTGCGACCCGGTTGGCCGTGAACAGCTTTTGCGGACCCTCATAGTCAGTACCCGCCGCCGGCTTGGTCGCTGCTTTTTCCTTGTGGATCAGGTCGGCGAGGAACTGGATCGCTTCGATCGCCTCAGGACTGTCGAGATTGACCTTGTTTGTCTTGGGATCGTAATAGCTTACGCCGTTCTGCAGCAGCCACGACGAATAATATCCGATGCTCGGGTTGGGAGCGAAGCCGAAGCGGGCGCCGGTCGTCGTCGCCTTGGCAACCTTCAGGAACTCCTCCCAGGTCGCAGGCGGCGCGTCGAAGCCCGCCTGCTTCAGCATATCGACGTTGTAGACGAGGGTGGCGCAGGTGAGGTGGATCTGGATGCCATAGTACTGGCCGCCGAGTTTGTTGCGCTCCACGGAATAGGCTTGCCAGTCGTCGGGATAGCCGATCGCCTTGCCGTCTTGTTCGATGAAGTCGTTCAGCGGCCGCAGCAGATTCCGCTGGCCGAATTCCTGCACCCAGCCGCCGGGTTCGGCGACGAGATCGGGCGGGCTCTTCGCAGCAAAATCCGCCACCAGCTTGGTGCGCATATCCGGCCACTGGAATTTCTCCCACTGCACCGACCATCCGGGATGATCGGCCTCGAACTTTGCTATTGCGTCGGCATAAGCTTGATACGCGTGGCCGGCGTTCCAATAGAGCGTCAGGGTCTCGGCATGGGCTGCACTCGCGGTCGTCAGGGCCACGCCTAAAACCACACCGTGCAGGAACCCGACTGACTTGTAGCGGCGCATCTTGGTCTCCTCCAGGTTTGCCACCGCCTTCCTCACAATGGATGGCGACATATTATTCGATTAATATACCCGCTATACCGCCGTTTTTGTCAAGCTCCGACTGTAATGCAGTGCATAGTTCTGGCCGAACTCGGGCGGAGCTATCTACAGCGCGCGATGCCGAAGTTGCTGGTCTGGACGATCGCGGCCTAACCTGGAAAGATCGTGAAACCGCCATCGACGCGGATTACCTGCCCGTTGATGAAGCGCGCGCGCGGACCGGCGAGGAAGGCAACCGCTTCGGCGATCTCTTCAGGCTCCGCATACCGGTTCAGCGATTTCTTGCTCGAATCCATGCGCTGTGGATCGACCACGCGGCTCGCCTGGAACCGTGCGGTCTTGGTGGCGCCGGGGCTCACCGCATTGACGCGTACGCCATCGTCGATCAGTTCCTTGGCGAGGCAGCGCGTATAATGGACGACAGCCGCCTTGAGCGTCGAGTAGACCACCTCGGGCGAGCAGCCGATATGCGCTGCCGCCGAGGCGATGTTGATCACCGAGCCCGAGCCACGCTTGACCATCGGCGGAACGAACGCCTGGCAGACCAGCATCGTGCCGATGAGGTTGTTCTCGGTTAGAACCTTGATGTCTTCGTAGTCGATGTCCAGTGCGTTGTTGGGATTGGGCTTTACGCCCTTGGCGCCGATGTCGCCGCCGGCGCAGTTTACCAAGACGTGCACGTCGCCGAGCTCCGCCTCGATCTTCCTCTTCATTTCCGCGACAGCTTGCTTGTCGCCGATGTTGCCGGTGACCGCGGTGATGCGCGTCCCGTGCTTCTCCAAGCCCCTGGCAGAGTCGCCGAGGTCCGCGAATTCGCCATATTGAGATGGCCGGGCCCAATCGAGGTCGTGGACCGCGACGTTTGCGCCAAGTTCGGCCAAGCGGTCGGCCATCACGCGGCCGAGGCCGCGTCCCGAGCCGGTGACGAAGGCGGTCAGGCCGCTGAGTTCTCGGGCAGTCATGCTGATTTCTCCATTGCAATGAAATCGAATTTCATCATGTTGGCGGCGCTGCGCCGGATCATGTCGAGCTCGTACGAAACGAGCGCACCGTCATCATTGCGCTCCCATGGCGTGCGGTAGTCGGCGTCGTCCCCAAGGCGGTTCAGGCGCGCAGCACTCAGGCAGGCCGCGAATTCGCGGGCGGTCTTCGGCGCATATCCGTTCCACCAGTCGTCGGTGAGACAGCGAACGTGACGAGCCTCCAGCGCGCCGGGCTCAAGCACCGCCGTCAGCGTGTCGTGGTGCTCGCCAAGGATGGCTGCCAGTTCGGCGAAAGGCACGGCGCCGTCGCCGATCGCGCAGCGGACCAGACGGTAGCCCTCATCCGTGAACTGGACGCGATAGTCCTTGAGGTGAACGTGGCGGACATGGGGCGCGATCCGGCGCGTGAAGGCAAGCGGCGCCTCGCCGACAGGAAAGGTGTTGCCGGTGTCGTAGGTGATGCCGACACCCGGTCCGCCAAGTTCGCAGAACGCAACCAGTTCGTCGCTGCCGAAGTCCTGATGGTTCTCGATGCCGAGCACGCGTCCCTCGGCCGCCGCACGCGGCCCCCATTCCGTCAAGGCAGCGCGAATCGTTGCGTTGAACTCGCTCCATTTCGGACCCCACGCATTGCGGTCGCCGCACAGGACAGGCGTCAGTGCGATACGGATCGTCGTCGCCTCGAGCAGGCGCGCAGCCCGGAAGGCGGTGTCCAGCGGACCTGCCACCACCAGTCCGCCGCTCACCACCGGGACGATGTCCAGCGCGGCAAGACGCCTGCGCAGCGCGACGATTTCGGCGTCAGTCAAGTCGGTCAACCAGGGTTCGTAGATCTCGAGCGTGCGTGCGCCCAGTTCCTGCCCCAGCGTGATGAAGCCTTCCAGCCCCGCGCCGTGCGGATTGTGCCGCGGCGTGCCGCGGCCCTGCAGTCCGAGATGATAGGTCAGTCCGTAGGGGTTGAGGCCGAGACGAAGCATCAGCTTGGCGGTTCCAATGGAGAGCGGAGAGGCGTCACTAGCGCAGACCGGCATCGACGGTAATGGACTGTTTGGTGATCATGCGGCTGTCGTCGGCTGCCAGGAAGAGCACCGTGCGTGCAATCTCCTCGCCCAGCAGGACGCGGCGGATCAATTGCCGCTGCACCGTCTGGTCGACTGCCTCCTGCGTCTTGAACCACAGCTCGCGCTGCCGCTCGGTCATGACGGCGCCGGGTTCGATCGCATTGACGCGGATGTTATCCGGTCCGAACGACCGCGCCAACGCACGCGTCAGCGCCACCACGGCCCCCTTGGCGGTGGCATAGGCCACCATCTGGTCCGCTCCGAACCGCCAGGCAATGGAGGAGAAGTTTATGATCGAGCCGAAGCCGAGTTCCTTCATATGCGGATGCACTGCCTGCGCGGCGAAGAAGTGATGCCTCAGATTGACATCGAAGCTGCGGTCCCAATAGTCGGCCGTTATCGCGTCGACGGGATGGCGCTGATCATTGGCTGCGTTATTCACCAGGACGGCGACCGGACCAAGCCGCGCGCGCACGCCTGCTACCGACGCCTTTAGCGCATCGACGTCGGTCACATCGCAATGGAGATATAACGGAGCCTGCCCGGCGGCACCAGCGAGCTCGCGCACCAACGCCTCCGCTGGTTCGTCCTGCACATCGAGAAAGGCTATCCGGGCGCCGTTCGCCACGAAGGCGCGGACCATATCGGCGCCAATACCGGAGGCGCCGCCGGAGATCAGCACGACCCGATCGGTCAAGCTCGGATAAGTCGCGAATTGTACGGACATCAAACTACAGAAGCGCCTTGGTTGTTGGATCGAACAGACAGGCGCGTGACATGTCGATGCCGAGCGTTATCGTCTCGCCCATGACGGGAGCGTCATCCGGCTCGAAACGGCCGGTGATCTCCAGGTCACCCAGCCTGAGCACGGCAAGCGTCTCGGCCCCGGTAGGCTCGACCAATTCGACCGGCGCCTGCATGGACGCTACAGCAGGTTTGCGCGACTTCAGATCGGTCGTGAAACGGTAGATGTGTTCCGGCCGGATACCGAGCACGACGTCCTTTGGCGCGCCGGCGGGCATCGGCGCGGCAAGGGCGAGGCTGACGTCGCTGCCGTCAGCGGCGCGTACCGAGATGCTGGTCGAGCCCGTAAGCCGGGCGGGAATGAAATTCATCGCCGGCGATCCCATGAAACCGGCAACGAACATGTTGGTCGGCCGGTCGTAGATCCGTTTCGGCGTGTCGAACTGCTGTACCGAGCCCTGGTTCATCACCGCAATGCGGGATGCAAGCGTCATCGCCTCGACCTGATCGTGGGTGACATACACCGTGGTCTTGCCGACGCGATGGTGAAGCTTCTTGATTTCGGTACGCATGTCGACGCGCAGCTTGGCGTCGAGGTTGGACAAGGGCTCGTCGAACAGAAACAGCTTCGGGTCGCGCACGAGGGCACGCCCCATCGCAACGCGCTGCCGCTGGCCTCCCGAGAGCTGGCCGGGCTTGCGTTTAAGCAGCTGTTCGATCTGCAGGAGTGCGGTAACCCGCTGGACAGCTTCCGCCTGCGCCGCTTTTGGCACGCCGCGGCTCTCCATGCCGAAGGTGATGTTCTGGCGCACCGTCATGGTGGGATAGAGGGCGTATGACTGGAACACCATCGCAATATCGCGGTCCTTGGGTTGCACCGAGTTCACCAGCCGGTCGCCGATCCATATCTCGCCCGACGTGACGGTTTCCAGTCCGGCGATCATGGCGAGCAAGGTTGACTTGCCGCAACCCGACGGGCCGACAAGGGCGACGAATTCTCCGGTCTTAGCCTCGAGATCGATGCCGGCAAGAATCTCGAGCGAGCCGTAGCTCTTGTGAAGGTTGCGGATCATCAACGCGGACATGGGCGACGCCTCATTTTATGGCGCCCTGGGTGAGGCCGCGCACGAAGTATTTTCCACCAAACAGATAGATCAGCAGCGGAGGCAACGCGCCGATCAGCACGGCTGCGCTCATCACATCGTAAGCACGCGCGGTCGTGCCGCCGGCCGTGAGCGCGACCAGTGCCGCTGTGATCGGCTGCTGCTGGCCCGATGTGAAGACGACGCCGAACAGATACTCGTTCCAGATGCCGGTGAACTGCCAGATGACGGTGACGATCAGGATGGGCGGCGACAGGGGCAGGATGATCTTGCGGAAGATCCGCCAGAACCCGGCGCCGTCGATGCGTGCCGCCTTGATCAGGTCGTCCGGTATGCTGACGTAGAAATTGCGGCAGAACAGGGTGGTGAACGAGATGCCCTGGACGACGTGGATCAACACCAGCCCGTATGTGGAATTGGTCAGGCCGAGCTTGCCGAGCAGGAACGCCCACGGCATCAACGAAATCTGGCCGGGCATGAATACGCCGAGCAGCATCAGATTGAAGATCAGTTCGGAGCCCCTGAAGCGCCATTTGGAGAGGATGTAGCCGTTCATGGCGCCGAGAATGGTCGAGATGATGGTGGCGGGGATCGTCATGGCCAGGGAGTTGAAGAAATTGCGCTTCATTCCCTCGCAGGTACCGCTGACGCAGTAGGATCCCCAGGCCTGCGCCCACGCATCGAACCGGAAGCTGCGCGGTACGGAGATGAGGCCGTTGCGGGCAATCTCCGACTGCTCGCGCAATGAGTTGAAGATCACCACCAGTAGCGGCACGAGATAGACGACCGCGAAAAGCGTCAGCACGGCATAGACAAGGAAGCGGCTCCAGAAATGCCGGCGCGTGGCAGCGGCTTCTTCCGGATCAAAACGGGCATTAGGGCCAATTTCAGCCATTGCGGCCCTCCGCCCGCCGGCGCCAGACGATCCACAAGGAGTACGGCACCAGCACCACCGCGACCGCCGCGAGCATCATCATCGCCGCGGCGGCACCCTCACCGATTTGGCCGCGCTGGAACATCAGGTCGTAGACATAGATGGCTGGGAAGGTGGTGGACACACCTGGCCCGCCCCGCGTCAACGCCGCCACCAGGTCGAAGGTCTTGATGGCGAATTGTATCTGAATGACCGCCACCGCCAGGAATATCGGGGCGATGGTTGGCAGGATGACCCTCCGATAGGTCCGGAAAACCGACGCGCCGTCGATTTGCGCGGCCTTGACGAGATCCGGATCGACCGACCGCAGACCGGCCAGGAAAAGTGCCATTGCGAAGCCGGACGACTGCCAGATACCGGTTATGATCACCGCATAGATCGCAGTGTTGCGGTTGGCCGTCAGGGCGAAGCTGAAGTCGGTCCAGCCAAGCCCGCGAACGAAGGCCTGGATACCGTCGACAGGATTATAGAGCCAACTCCACACCGTACCGGTGACGATGAAGGACACCGCCAACGGATAGAGGAAGATGGTGCGCCAAACCGCCTCGCCGCGGACGCGCTGGTCGATCGCGATCGCGAGCAGCAGGCCAACGGCCATCGAGCCAACGATATAGAAGCCGCTGAACAGGAAGAGATTGGTATAGGCGATGTTCCAGCGCCGGTTTGCCCAGAGCGAAGCGTAATTGTCCAGGCCGACGAACCCATAGGTCGGCAACAGCGACGAATTGGACAGCGAGATGTAGAGCGTCCAGAGCGTGAAGACGAAAACATAGATGAAACTCGCCGCTATCGACGGCGCCAGCACCAGAATGGGCACCATCGTGCCCAGGCGCTCGCGCCACGGACGGGCCGCGGCAGCTGCGGCTGGTACAATCAGATCATGGGTGGACATCGGGCTGCTCCGGCGAGGTCTGGCCGGGAGCTTCGCCCCCGGCCATCATCGGCAGCGTCACTTCTGCGCTTCGGCCGCATCCGCCATCGCATTGGCCGCGTCCTGCGCACTCATATCCGGCGTTGCTACAAACTCCGTGATGCTATCCATTATTGCGCCGCGGACCTTTTGCGGAACCGTCATGTTGTGCGCCATCGAACGCACGAGCGTGCCGGCGGCGATCGAGGCTTGCAAATCCTTTTGCGAGAGTTGCTGGCAGGGATTGAAGCCGTTCGAAAGATCGACATCGAGGCGCGCCGGAATGGACCCTTTGGTCTGATTGAAAATGGTCTGGAATTCGGGCGACAGGATGATGCTGGCAAGCAGCTTCTGTCCCTCGATATAGTCCGGGTCCTTCTGCTTGAAGAACACGACCGAATCTGAATTCAGGATGAAGCCCGGCTTGCCCCAATCGGTCGGCGCCTGGGCGCAGACATAGTCGGTGCCCTCCTTGAAGCCGCCGGCCGTCAGCAGGCCGATCGTCCAGTCGCCCATGATGTGAAAGGCGGCCTCGCCGCGGCCGACCAGATGCGACATGGTATCCCAGTCACGCCCGTTCATGCCGGGGTCCATGTACTTCGAGGTCATGGTGCGGAACTGCTCGAAGGCCTTGACCATGCCGTCGCTGCGCATGGCGTCGACGTCGCCCTCGACGAAGGCTTTCTTGTAGAGATCGAGGTCCTGACCGTACACGACCACTTCGAAGACGGTCGAGTCGGTCCAGTCGGCGGTCGAGTGCGAAATGCAGATCTTGCCGCTGGCCACAATCTTGTCGCAGGCGGCATTGAATTCCGCCCATGTCTTCGGCATCTCGGTGACGCCCGCGTCCTTCATGACCTTCGGCGATGCCCACAGCCAGTTGATGCGGTGGATGTTCATCGGCGCGGCCACCCAATTCCCGGTCGGCTTCATCACCGGCAGCAATTCGGGAGCGACGACCTTCTCCCAATTTTCCGCTTTCGCCAGGTCGTCGAGATTGGCTGTCATGCCCGTCTCGTTCCATTCGGCGATCTCGGGGCCCTTTAGCTGCACAGCGGGAGGGGCGTTGCCGGCGATCACATCGGCACGCAGTTTGGCCAGGGTATTGGCCGTATGGCCCGCGATGGAGGTCTGCTGCCAGGTGCCACCCTTGGCGGTAAACATCTCGCCGAGCTTGGCGATAGCCTGGGCGTCCGATCCGGTGGCCCATTGATGCAAGAGGTTGGTCTTCGGCTCCGCGAGGGCTGTTCCGGTAATCAAGGTGAGGGCGGTAGCGGCCGCAAAGGCCGTCCTCAGGTATTTCATCGTTTCACTCCCATATATGATGCACGGTTCGTATCGACCGCTTGTGGCCCGCGATTTGAGGTCGTGGCCGGCGAGATGCAGTAATCTCCGTTCTTTCCAAGATGACATATCTGGGCTATCAGTCAACGTGCTTTGTGCCCATCATGAACAAACCTTCGCTTAGAAATTGGCTAATCGACAGGCCGTCCGCGTCGCCGGAGAGCCTGATCGTCCGATGCCTGCGCGAGCGCGGCGTGCTTTCTGCGTCGCAAATTACCCGCATTACCGGTTTGGCGCGGTCGACGGTTTCAACCGCGCTCAATGGCTTGAGAAAGTCGGGGATGGTAATCGAATCCCCGGCCCATCATGACGCGGCGAGGGGTATTGGCAGGCCTGCCACGACATTGACGCTCAATCCCGCTGCGGGCACCTGCGTCGGCATCCATCTGGGCCTCGACGAGATGCGGTGTGTCGTCGCTGACGTCTCGCATTCTTTCGTTGCCGAACAAACCATCCCCATGGGTCTGGACTACCAGCCGCAACAAGCGGCCCAGCTCGCCAAGTCAGTAATTGCCCGATGCTATGAAGAGAACGGTCTGCCGATGGCGGGGCTCCTGGGGGTTGGGGTCTCCGTCTCGGGCCCAGTCAGCCGCGAAGGAGTGGTGCTGCGCGCGAGTATCGTTCCGACCTGGGCCGGGGTCAACATCCGCGATGTGTTCGGGCCGGTCCTCGAACAGCCGATCTTCGCCGACAATGAGAGCAACTGCTCGGCCATTGCGGAGCTGATGTGGGGTGCGGCCGTCGGCCAGGACGACTTCGTGCTGTTCAAGGTCGATCTGGGCGTCGGCGGGGCCATTGTCCAGCACGGTCGGCTGGTGAGCGGCATCGCCGGCGGCGCCGGCGAATTCGGGCACATCAGCATCGATCCCGGCGGCGACCTTTGCCGGTGCGGTAATCGAGGATGCCTGGAGCTCTATGCCAGCTTTGCCCGACCGCTCGAGCAGATTTCGCGCATCGTGCGGCGGCCGGTCACGATGGACGACGTGATCATGATGGCCGAGCAGGGCGACGTGAGGGCGCTGCGGATGATCGAGGACACCGCCGAGTTCGCCGGCCGTGGCCTTGGCCTGATCGGTTCGGTTCTCAATCCGCCGCTCATCATCATCGGCGGCCGCATGGCCTTGGCGGGCGACATTCTCCTGGCGCCACTGATCGCATCATATGAACGCCACACGCTCATCAAGTCCCGCGATGTGGCGCCTGCGCTGCGCACGCGGATAATCGTTGGCAAGCACACGGAGAACGACGCATTGCTCGGCGCGGTCGGCCTCGTGCTGCGTCACAACAGCCGACTTCAGTGACCCGGCTTGCTTCGGGTGGCGCTCTGATTTTGCGAGCTGCTCGCCGAAGCAGCGGAACTGATGTTTGCCTACGCGACACGCACCGTGCGCTGTCTCGGCTTGATCGCGGTGGCGAGCAGCAGGCCGGCGATGATGAAGGCGGCGCCGGCGAGATCGTAGTCGTGCAAGCTTTCGCCAAGGACCAGATAAGCGAGAACGGCGACGAAGGCGGTCTGGAGATAGAGCAGCATGCTGGCGCGCCCCGCACCAAGCGTCTCGACGCTACGGTTGTAGAGATAGTACATCAGAGCACCGCCGGGGCCGGCAACATAGGCGAGAGCCAGAAGGCCGTTCGCATGCAGCGCCGAACGATCCCCGGAAAACAGTTCCCAGAGATAGAAGGGCAGTGCGGCCAGCGCGCCGGCTCCCAGCAGCAGGACCACCATCGGCAGAAGCTCGATAGCGAATTTGGCGCGACGCAGCAGCACGGTGTAGAGGCCCCAACAAAACGCGCTGCCGACGATCCACAACTCGCCGGAATTGAACTGCAGCTGCATCAGCGCGGCAAGGTCGCCGCGCGCCACGATCACCACCATCCCGGCCAGAGCGACCAGCGCTCCAAGCGCTTTCCAGACACCGAGGGGCTCGCCGAGCACGAAGCGGGCAAGCACCATGGTCATGATCGGCGACAGCGCCATGATGATGCCGGCGGTTGTCGCGTTGGTGTAGTTGAGGCCTGTGTAGATCATGCCCTGACACAAGGTTAGCCCGATAGTGCCGATGACCAGCACCTCGATCACCCGGGATTGGATCAGCACGAGCATTGCCCCGTGATGACGATGGACGATCGGCAGCAGGATCGCGCACGCGAGCGTCAGCCGCCAGAAGCAGAGCGCCCAAGGCGGCATCTCGGGGGCAACCCACTTGGCGGCGATATAGACGCCGGCCGACAGGAGCCAGCAGAGCGTCGCGAGGGAATAGGCGAGCGGAAGTGATGCGCCGGGTGTCGCCTTCGCTACACTTGGATGTGCTATCGGCAGCGATTGGATATCCGTCTCCTCCCACCGCAGACTTTAGCAGATTGGCAGCGTCTTGCTAAGCAGCAACAACAGCTGTTTCACCAGCTGGCGCAATCGGTGGGTCATTGTGGGTCCCGCCGTTCACGGTCTCCTTCCATTCGAACGCATGTTGGCCCATGAGCAACTCGATACCGAAAAGCGCAAGCCGTATCGATTTCGCGCGACACGAATGTGAGATTCATATCGCGCGACAGATATTCGCGCGGTTGCCACAATCTTCTCGCGCCATATTTCTACCGAGAGCAGATCTGTCGCGAATTCCTGGTTCCTAGGATCACGAGCGCCGCTGTTTCGAAGCAATTGGAAGAATAAGCCACTGACTTCCGTTTGCACAAAGAGCGCGACACAGATCCATGCGGAGGACGTCCGATGCATGCCGGCTTCCGAGGAAGCGTACTCGTAGCGGTGTTGGGCACCGTCATGGCAAGCTGCGCTGGGATTCCGGCGCAAAAAACCGGGGCAATAACCGGCTATGGCCCCAACCCCACTTTACCGAAACCAAGACCGACGCTGATCCCGACTGTTAACATCGCCGAGGCGAAAGGCTGGCAGAAAGAAGGTATGCCGACCCCGGCGAAGGGGCTGACGGTGAACGCCTTCGCCACCGGCCTCGACCATCCGCGCTGGCTACATGTGCTTCCGAACGGCGACGTGCTGGTTGCTGAAACCAATGCCCCTGCCAAGCATGATGAAGGCTTCAGTCTTAGAAAGGTCTTCATGGACCTGGCTATGAAGCGGGCTGGCGCCGCGACCAAAAGCGCCAACCGCATCACGCTCCTGCGCGACACCGATGGCGACGGCATTGCGGATGTGCGCACGACGTTCGCGGAAGGCCTCAATTCGCCCTTCGGCATGACGCTGTCCAAAGGCAAACTCTTTGTCGCGAATACCGACGCGCTCGTCGCTTTCCCCTACTCCAATGGCCAGACCCGAGTCAGCACGTCGCCGGAAAAGATCATCGACTTGCCGGCCGGGGACCTCAACCATCATTGGACCAAGGACGTGATCGCAACTCCGGATGGACGCAAGCTCTATGTCACCGTTGGTTCCAACAGCAACGTTGGAGAAAACGGCATAGCCGCCGAGAAGAACCGCGCCGCTGTCCTTCAAGTGGATCGGTCTACCCGCCGCATTCGGGTCTTCGCCTCGGGCCTGCGCAACCCGAACGGGCTCTCCTGGAATCCTGAGACTGGCCAGCTTTGGGTCGCCGTGAACGAGCGTGACGAGATCGGCGACGACCTTGTGCCGGATTACATGACCTCGGTTCGTGACGGCGCTTTCTACGGTTGGCCCTACAGCTACTACGGACAGAACGTCGACGAACGCGTCAAGCCGCAGCGCCCCGATCTCGTGGCGGCAGCGATCAAGCCCGATTACGCCCTGGGCTCTCATACCGCCTCGCTGGGACTGACCTTCTCCAAAGGCGCGCGGCTCGGTCCGGCCTACGGCAACGGCGCCTTCGTCGGCCAGCACGGCTCGTGGAATAGAAGCGTGCATAGCGGCTACAAGGTCATCTTCGTGCCGTTCCATGGTGGCAAACCGAGCGGTCCTCCGGAAGACGTGCTCACTGGCTTCATCGGGCGTAATGACGAGGCGATGGGCAGGCCGGTCGGCGTCGCTATCGATCAGACTGGCGCACTGCTCGTCGCCGACGACGTCGGTAATGTCATCTGGCGGGTCCGCCGGGCGAATGGCCGTTGAGCGCAGGTGGCCTTTCTGATTCCGATCTCACCAGCCTTCGGCTACAGCGCCACGCCCGATATGGCTGCATTCGGCGGAGGCGGATATCCTAAACACTTAGCTAGCAGCACGCCCGAAGATAGTCGTGTCAAACATGCTTGCGCCCGCCTGCCTCGCGGAACCAGCTGTCAGGATAGGGATACCACCAGCCCTGAATCTCCGGTCTGTGGTCGATGATGACCATCTTCGAGCGGCGGAATGCATCCAGACCCTGGCGGCCGAGCTCGCGGCCGAGGCCCGAAGCCTTCCAGCCCCCGAACGGCAACGCGTCATTGTCTATCAGCGGATTGTTGACCCAGACCATGCCGGCCTCGAGCCGCTCCGCGGCCTCATGCGCTTCGGCAAGATCGGTGGTGAAGACCGAGGCGCCGAGACCGAAGGGGCTGTCGTTGGCAAGCTCTATCGCCTCGTTGAAATCCTTGACCCGGCAGATTGCGGCGACCGGCCCGAAACACTCTTCGCGCACGATTGCCATATCGGCGGTGATGCCGGTCAGGATGGTCGGCTCGTAGAACCAGCCTACATTATGTGCCGGCGGAATGCGTCCGCCGGTGATCGCTTTGGCACCGCTGCGGATCGCACCGTCGACCAGCCGGATGACCTTCGCACGCGCGGCCTCGCTGACCAGCGGTCCGATCTCGGTTTTGTCGAGGCCGTTGCCGATACGCAGCGCGCGCGTTTTCTCGGCAAACAGATCGACGAAGCGGTCGTGAACGGCATCAACCACGAAGAACCGTTCGGCCGAAGTGCAGACCTGGCCAGTGAGATGGAAGGCAGCCGTGACGCTGCCGGCAGCCGCCACGTCCAGTGGGGCGTGTTGGCTGATGATCAGGGGATCGCTGCCGCCGGCCTCGATGACGCAAGGCTTCATGCGCTCTGCACATGCGACGGCGACAGCCTTGCCGGCGGCGACCGAACCGGTGAAAGCAACCGCATGCGTGCGGTCCGAGGCGATCAGCGCCTGCGCCGTTGCTGCTCCGCCTGGCATGCAGGAAACCAGGCCCTCCGGCAGGGAGCGAAACACGGTTATATAATCCAGCGTCGACAATGTTGTCGCTTCGGCGGGCTTGATCACGCAGGCATTGCCGGCGGCAAGCGAGGCGGCGACGGTCCAGCACATCAACAGGATCGGAAAATTGTAAGGCATGATGTGCACCGACGTGCCGTAGGGCTCGTAGCGGGCATACTGGAACGAACCGGCCTGCGTCGTGCCGGCGATCTTGCCGGCGTCGTCACGCGCCATTTCGGCGTAATAGCGGAAGATCGGCGCGCAATTGGCGATCTCGCCGATCGCCTCCGGATAGGGTTTGCCCATCTCGTGCACCATCAGCTCGGCGCAGCGCGTGAAGTCGGCCGCTTCGATGGCGTTCGCGACGGCGTGCAGATGCCGGGCACGGCTCTTGGCGTCGAGCTTTTTCCAGGCCGTTTGCGCCTTGGTCGCTGCGGTGAGCACGGCGTCGATCTCGCCGTTGCTGGCTGCGGTGATCGCGCCGACGGTTTCGAGCGTCGCCGGATCGATCACCGGTTTTGCCGCACCGGTCATTGGCCGATAATCCGGATTGACGAAGAAGGTCGGCCGGTCAGGTGAAAAGTCCATTCTGTCCTCCCGTGTGCACGGAAACTTTTTGAGAATTCACCCTGCCGAGACAGGCGGCGTGGTTTTCGAGAACCGAAGCGGAGCGGACATTAAAGTCCGTGAGCATCGGAAGCGGAGAAAACGGCGTCAGGTGTCCGGTAGGGTAGAATTATCGAGAAGGTTCAGCGGATCATGTAAACTTTCTTGATGGTCTCGTGGACGGTGCAGACGCCCTTCCAGTCCTGCGGAAAGAACGCTGCGGTGTCCGGTTCGATCTCGATCACCTCGCCGGATTCGTGGACATAGGTGCAGCGTCCCTCGAGGAAATGGCAGAACTCGTCGCGGGTGACGTGGCAGCGCCATTTGCCCGGCGTGCAGACCCACAGTCCGCATTCGGAGCGGCCCTCCGGCCCCTTGTGCAGCAGCTTGCCGGAAGTGCGGGATTCGCCCTCGATCAGGGTGGGGATGACGCCCCAGTCGACCAGGTCGGTGAGGGCGAGCGGCGATTTCATGATCGGTGTCGGCATGTCGGGAGCTCCAGTGGCCGGCTTTAGGCCAGCATGTAAACGTTGCGGATGGTCTCGTGGACGGTGCATTCGCCGGTCCAACCGGCCGGGAACATGACAACCGTGGCGGCGGATACCTCGATCACCTCGCCGTCGTCCGATCTGTAGGTCGCGCGGCCGGCAACGAAATGGCACAATTCGTCGCGCGGAATCGCCAGCCGCCAGCGACCGGGTGTGCAGACCCAGATGCCGGATTCCGGCTGGTTGTTCGGCCCCTTGTGCACCAGCCTGCCGGTGGAGTGCGAAGCGCCTTCCAGCGCGTCGGGCTGGGTGCCCCAGTCGACGAGGTCGGTGCGGGTCGAGGCTTGCTGGAGGTGTGGGGCTGAGATCACAGTAATTTCTCCAGCAAAGCAGCCGCTTTCTCCGGGCCGTTCTGCGACTGCATCTGGGCCGACGTCTTGGCCAGCTTGGCCTTGATTGCCGGGTCGGTCAGGCAGGTTTCGATCCTGGCGATGAGCTCGGCGTCGCTCCAGTCGTAGCGCGGCATGCCGAAGCCGTGGCCGGTCTCCTCGACCCGCGTCGCATTGTCGTGGCCGTCCCAGACGTAGGGCATGATGATCGCCGGCTTGCCGAAATACAGGCACTCGGTGAACGAGTTGTTGCCGCCATGATGGATCACCGCATCGACCTGCGGGATGACCGAGGGCTGCGGGAACCAGCTCTCGACGATGACGTTTTCGGGCACTTGCGCGTACTGCTCCTTGTAGCCGCCGACATTGACCAGCGCCCGGTAGCGCGTCTTGCCCAACGTTGCGACGATGCGCTTCAGCAGATCGACATCGCCGGCGCCAAGGCTGCCGAAGGAAACATAGAGCAGCGGCCCGTCATTATTCTTCGCAAAAACCGGCACGGTGTAGGGCTTCTCCTGCCGCACGCAGCCTTCCAGATATTGGAATTTTGCCGGGTCGAGCGGATAGCGGCGCATGAACTTCGCCGCCTCGGGATAAAGCAGCAGATTGAGGTACGGCGAGGCCTCGAAAAACTGGCCGATCGGATACGGCGCTTCGTTGTTCGCTTTCAAAAACGCATTGAAGTTGTCATGGATCGGCTTGATGACGGCGTTGAAATGGTCGCGGTAACGCCGATGGCAGGCGTGGTCGTTCTCGCCGCAGCCGGACAGATGTGGCGGGATGTCCTCGTCCTCGATCTCGTTTTCCGAGCAGGAGATGACGCGCACCCAGGGCTTGCCATACTGCTTGATTGCCGGGAACAGGATGACGTTGTCGACGCAGATGACATCAGGCTTGATCGTCGCAAGCACGCCAGGCAGATCCTTCTCAGCCCATTTGGCGCTGTCGACGATCGCCGTCCAGCAATCCTTCACGTAATTGTCGACCTGGTCGTAGGGCGATTTGCGGAAGTTCGGGATGTGGCCGTTGATGAAGTCTTCCCAGAACTTGGCCATCTGTTCCGGCGGCATCGGCTCGGACAGGTTCACCGGATGAGCCTCGAAGCCGTAGCCCTTGTAGACGTCGACGAAACCGGGGTCCGACAGGAACACCGCTCTGTGGCCGCGCGCCTCGATCGCCTGGGCTATGCCGACGGAATTGAGCGCGGGGCCATAGGCGGCCTCCGGAAAGAACGCGATCGTCTTCTGCGTCATGAGAGGTTCTCCTTCGATCAATCCGCGAAAATTCTGACGTCAGCCGCATCCCAGCCGAGCTCGACTGTATCGCCCGACGAGACCGGGCGGCGGTCGGCGGCGTCGGCGGTGACGCGCACCAGGAACGGCTTTGGCGACAGGGCGGTGCGGACGTGCAGCTGCAGATCGAGTCCCTGATAGGCCAGCGCCTCGACCGCGCCGAAGATACGGTTGGCCGTTTCTGCCGATGGGAACAGCCGGATGCGTTCGGGCCGCACTGAAGCTAGCGCCGCAGCGCCGGGCGAAATTGTTGCGGGAACATCGCCGGCGATCCGCACGCCGTTGCTTGCCAGCACGCCGTCGCCGGCGGCTTTGCCCGGTACGAAATTCATGACGCCGATGAAGTCGGCGACGAAACGGTCCCCCGGGTGCTCGTAGACCGCATGGGGTGTATCGCATTGCAGCAGCTTGCCGTCCCTGAGCACTGCCATACGGTCGGCCATGACGAGCGATTCCTCCTGATCATGGGTGACGATGACGAAGGTGATGCCGACCTCGTGCTGCAGCCGCTTCAGCTCCAGTTGCATGGCCCCGCGCAATTTCTTGTCGAGTGCACCAAGCGGTTCGTCGAGCAGAAGCAGCCGTGGTCGCTTGACCAGCGCTCGGGCAAGCGCGACGCGCTGCTTCTGCCCGCCAGACAATTGCTCCGGCTTGCGGTCGGCGAAGGCAACGAGTTCGGTCGTCGCCAAAATGGCGTCGACACGGGAGCGGATTTCCTTTGCAGGCAAGCGTTCCATTTCGAGGCCGTAGGAAACATTCGCCCTGACGCTCATATGCGGAAACAGCGCATAGGACTGGAACATCAGATTGACCGGCCGCTTATTGGGCGGGGTCCTGGCGATGTCACGGCCGTCGAGCAGGATGCGCCCGTCATTGGGCGTCTCAAAGCCGGCCAACATGCGCAGCAGCGTTGTCTTGCCGCAGCCCGAAGGTCCAAGCAAGGCGAAGAACTCGTTCTCGCGGATATCCAGCGAAACGCCGTCGACCGCCGTCACCCGGCCGAACTTCTTCGACACGTTGTCGATCGCCAGCAGCGTGCGGGGCTCGTTCATTGGCCGATCACCCCACGGTTGAGCCGCTGCGACAGGGTCAGCGCGGTGATTGAGACCGCCATGACGATAGTCGCCAAGGCATTGATCTCCGGCGTGATGCCGAAGCGAATCATCGAATAGATCTGCATCGGCAGCGTGGTCGAGGCGCGGCCGGCGCCGGCGGTGAAGAAGGCGATGATGAATTCGTCGACCGAAAGGGTGAAGGCGAGCAGCGCGCCGGCGACGACGGCAGGCAGGATCACCGGCAACATCACCCGCCGAAATGTGGTGAGCGCGGAAGCACCGAGATCGGCAGAGGCCTCGACGATCGACCAGTCGAAGCTTTTCAGCCGCGCGCGCACCACGGAGCAGACGAAGGCGAGATTGAAGACGACATGGGCGAGGATGATGGTGTGCAGGCCCAAGGTGAGATCAAGCATCGAGAAGAAGCTGAGCAGCGCGATCGCCAGCACGATGTCGGGAATGATCATCGGCGCAAAGATCAGCGCCTCGAGACCTTTGCCGTATTGCCGGCGTATTTCGACGCCGATCGCCAGCAGCGTGCCGAGCAGCGTGGCGATGGCGGTCGAGACAAGCGCCACGATCAATGTGTTGAGCGCGGCAGAAAGGATTGCGGCGTTTCCGATTAGCGAGACATACCATTTCAGCGAAAAGCCCGACCAGACGGTCGGCAGCCCGCCTTGGTTGAACGACAGCGCCACCAGCACGGCGATCGGGATGTAGAGGAAGGCCAGGACCAGTGAAAGCACGAGCCAGAGCGCGCGCCTCGTGGCGAGGGAGCGCTCACCCATCGGCGCCTCCTCTCGCTTCGGCGGCACGGCCCGAGGCGCGATCAGCAGCCAGGGCCTGCGCCGTCAGCACCAGCAGCATGATGGCGATCAGCACCATTGCCAGTGCCGCACCGAAGGGCCAGTCATTGGCGGTCAGGAACTGCTCGTAGACGACATTGCCGATCATCTGGAAGCGCCCACCGCCGAGCAGAGCAGGGGTCACGAAATTGCCGATCGACAGCACGAAGACGAAAACAGCGCCGGCGGCGATACCCGGCACGGTCAGTGGCAGGATGACCCGGCGAAATGTGGTCACGGCCGACGCGCCGAGATCGCGCGAGGCCTCTGCGAGCTCCGGATTGAGCCGCGACAGCGGCGCGTAGCAGGCCAGGATGACGAAGGGCAGATAGTTGTAGACCAGACCGGCGATGACGGCGCCTTCGGTATAAAGCATCGACGGCGGCTCGCCGGTGTAGCCGAACCAGCGCAGCAGTTGTGTGATCAGCCCTTCGCGGTTGAGCAGCACGATCCAGGCATAGGTACGGATCAGGTAGTTGGACCAGAAGGGCAAGACGGCAAAGAACAGAAACACCGGCTGCAGTTGCCGGGGTGCTGCCGCGATCGCATAGGCGGCGGCATAGCCGATCACCACCGCGACCAGGGTTGCCGTGCCGGCAATGCGCGCCGAATTGAGGAAGATGCCGGCATAGAGCGGGTCGAACACCAGCCCGAAATTCTCCAGCGTGAAAGTGTAATCGATGCCGCCATAGATGCCGCGCCGGAAGAAGGCGAGCGCCAGCACCAGCGCGCATGGCACGACCATCAAGGCGGTGAGCCAGGCCAGCGCCGGCGTCATCAGCAAGAATGAGCGAAGTCTTGTTTGGGACAAGATTGCGGTACCGCATTCAACGGTCGGCGGCGAAACCCCGCCGTCGACCGGGATCTCTGATTTTGATGTCGGTTATTGCGCGGCCTTGATTTCGCTGACGATCTTCGAGTAGTCGCGTTGGGCATCGCCGACATCGCGCAACTGCTCGAACTTGACCAACTCTGCCACCGGCATGCTCATATTGGGAAATTTGGCGAGAAAATCCGCCGGCAGGCTTTCCATAGCCGGCTTGTTCGGTACCTTGTAGTCGATGTTCTGGGCCGCCCAGGCGTGGTTCTTGGCGTCCAGCATGAAGTTGATGAACTGGAAGGCGGCGTCCTTGTTGGCCGATGCCTTCATCACGACCATCGTATCGACCCAGAGATCCGAGCCTTCTTTCGGTATGGTGTATTTAATTTGTGGATTCTCGGCGATCCCGTAATTGCACCAGCCATCCCAGGCCTGAACCATCAGCGCCTCGCCCGAGACCAGCTTTGAATAAAAGGTCGTGTCGTCATAGGCCAGCAAGGTCTTCTTGGCCGAGATCAGCAGGTCCTTGACTTCGCCGAGCTTTGCCGGATCGGTCTCGTTCACCGAATAGCCCTTGGCGAGTTGGCCGGCGGCAAGCAGCCAGCGGTCGGTCGCCAGCATCGTCGTCTTGCCCTTGAGCGCATCGGACGGGGCGAGAAGGTCGTTCCAGCTGACCGGCTCCGCCTTCACCAGATCCGAACGGTAGCAAAGGCCGGTGGTGCCCCAAGTGTAGGGCACGGAAAAATTGTTGCCGGCGTCGTGCGGCAGCTTCGCCGCCTCGGGATAGAGATTAGCGAGGTTAGGGATCTTGGCATGGTCGATCGCCTCGATCAGGCCGAGCTTGTTCAACACTTCGGCGAAGGGCGAGGAGACGAAGACCACGTCATAGCCCTTGCCGCCGGACGCGACGAGCTTGCCCATGATCTCCTCGTTAGTGGCGTGAACCACGACTTCACCGGAGACACCGGTCGCCGCCTTGAAAGCTTTCATGGCATCCGGCGCCATGTAGCCGTCCCAGTTGGAGATAACGAGGTCGGAGGCAGCCGCCGGCGCTGACAGCGCCAGGCCAAGGCCAAGTGCGATCAAGGACTTCCTTAACGGACGGTGCCGCAGGTGGGTGGTGGTCATGACAGACTCCCATTCTGGTTGATCATCGAACTAGTCGTCGGACCAGCGCCTGCAGCCGTAGCCGCTTTGATCCTGTTCCCCGGTCTTTTTATTGCCGATTGATCTCACAGTACTATTGCAGAAAAAAGTACGTCAATCCATAATTTGTCAAACTACGGTGAATCCCGGCCGATCGCATCCGCAAGGGCAATCGGCCAAACCTCAGCCGCCAAATCCTTCACGAGAATTGCCATGCAAGTTGCAGCTCGACGTCCCCGCACCAACCATCTCGACCTTGCACAGCGCATTCTCGATGTGGCCCGGAAACGCGGCTTTGAACCCGGCGCTCATCTCCCGGAGCAGCAGATCGCTTCGCTCTGCAACGTATCCCGAACTCCGGTGCGGGCCGCGCTGCGTCTGCTCACTGAAAAAGGCGTGGTTCGATGGGAGGCTGAGTCCGGCTATCGCTTGGCGGTAGACCTCACGAGCCAGGCGACCGTCGCCGCCGACCTGCCGAGCGCCGAGGAGGATGAACTTGCCGACATGATCCTGCGAGACCGCTCGGCGCGCCGGCTGGACCAGACGGTCACCGTCGGAGCGCTGATGCGACGGTATAATGCCGAGCGCAGGACGGTACTAAAATCGCTGAAGAAACTGGCCGAGGAAAATCTTCTGGACCGCGCGCCGGGGCAGTCCTGGCTTTTCAGGAGAGCGCCGGACGATCTTGGCGCACAAGGGGAGAGCTATGAATTCCGGCTGTTGCTGGAACCCGCCGCCCTTCTGGAGCCTGGGTTCCGACTGGATGGGACGCGCGCGGCAGCCTTGCGACAGGGCATGGAAATGCTGCTGGCTCTTCCCGACGCGGCATTCGATTCCAGAGAGTTCCAACGGCTGGACATCGATTTTCACGGGATGATCGCCGGTGGCTCCGCCAACCGCTTCGTCGCCGAGGCGTTGGCCGATCATCTCCGGCTGCGCCGGCTGCCGGGAACGTATGCCGGCGTCAATGTCTTCCGGCTGAAGCAATCATTGCGCGAGCATCTGACCATACTCGACCATCTGGAGAGCCAGCAGTACGAGGTTGCAGCCGATCTGCTTCGGGTCCATCTGCGGCTTTCACGCAGCCAGCGACCGCAGGCGGCTAGTCGCGGGGCGCCCGCGCTGTTCGGCATGATCAGCCGGCCGGAATAACGTGGATCATGCGCAAAGGCAGCCCGACCATCGCACTGTTTCCGGAAGCGAGCTTCGGCGCTGCGCTGAATTGCGTTGGCATAGCGCAGGCCCTGCGCGCTCGTGGCGCCCGCCCGGTGTTCATCTGCCATGCCGGCTTTTCTGGCGTGTTCGCCGACTATGGGTTTCAGGAATACCAGTTGCCGACTGATGACCCGTTGACCGACCGCGAACGCCAGAGCTACTGGCAGGCCTTCGTGCGCCGTCATCTGCCGCATTTCAGGCTGAGCCCCATCGATCAGCTCGAAACCTACGTTGCCCCGACCTGGCAAGCAATTGTAGACACTGCGGTCAACGCCGAGGCGCCACTGCGCCAATTGCTGGCGCGGCTGAAGCCGGACGCCGTGGTGCTCGACAACGTCGTCATGTTCCCGGCATTGGCGACCGCCGGCTGCCCGTGGGTGCGCGTCGTCTCCTGCGCCGAAACTGAGCTTCCAGATGCCAATGTGCCACCCTATCTGTCCGGTCTCGCCGCCGACGACCCGAGCCGCGCGGCGTTCGAGGCGCGCTACCTGGCAGCGGTCGCTCCAGCCCATGACCGCTTCAATCGGCTTCGGACCGACGCCGGTCTTGCGCCCTTGCCGACGGGTCTTTTTCTGGAACCTTCGCCCGCCCTCAATCTGCTGCTGACCCCAACGATTGTGCGAAGGCAGCGCGCCGAGCCGCTCGACCCTGCCAGCTTCGTCTATCTCGAAGGCTGCGTTCGCTCGGAAGGGCCGTTCGACGTGCCGGTTTTTCCGCGCGATGGCGGACCGCTGGTTTATGTCAGTTTCGGTAGTCTTGGCGCCATGGATGTCGGCCTGATCCAGCGGATGCTCGCCGTTTTCGACAGGCTGCCGGCCCGCTTCATTGTCAACGCCGGAGGTCTGCGCGACAGCTATCGCGCCGTTCCGGACAATGTCTATCTCGATGCCTGGTTTCCACAGCCTTCGGTCGTGGCGAAATGCGACCTCTTCATTCATCATGGTGGCAACAACAGCTTTTGCGAAGCACTGCGTTTCGGTGTGCCGTCGCTGGTCATGCCCTATTGCTGGGACGGGCATGACAATGCGCAACGTGCCGAGGAAACCGGCGTCGGGCGCCACATCAGCCGCGATGGCTGGACGGAAGACGAATTGGAGCGAAGCATTCTCGGCCTGATGGCCGATGCTGCAATGCGCGCACGCCTCCGGGAGAATGCAGTGCATATGGCGCTGACACCCGGAACGGACGTGGCTGCCGAAGCCATTCTCGCTCTCGCAAGGACCCGACCTGATGCTTGACACCACAACAACGGATGCCTCGACCATGAACGGCACCAACGACCCGAAAGACTGGTTGGCCGCTCACGCTGTCAGCGAGGTCGAGTGCCTGGTGCCCGACATGAACGGCGTGCTGCGCGGCAAGGCCCTGCCAGCGGCCAAGTTCCTCAAGGCGATCGAGGACCGAGCACTCTATCTGCCGAGCAGCGCGTTCCTGGTCAGCATCGACGGCCGCTATTCCGGTTCCGTCGACGAGGGGTTCGCCTACCAGGACCCCGACATGCGGATGGTGCCGGATGTCGCAACACTCTGTCTGGCGCCCGGTGGCGGGCCAGGCAAGGCCTATGTCTTCGCCGATGCGTTCCACATGGACGACCGGCCGTGGATGGCTTCGCCGCGGCACGTGTTGCGGGCCGTGCTCGATCTATATCGCCAGCGCGGCTGGCGGGCGGTGGTGGCGCCGGAGCTTGAATTTTATCTCACCGCGCCCAATCCCGATCCCGACAGGCCGGTGATGGCGCCGGTCGGGCGCAATGGCCGCTCCGAAAGCGTGCAGCATCCCTATGACATGGCGGCACTGGAGCAATTCGAGCCGGTGATCCGGCGCCTGTATGGCTATGCTGCGGCAGCCGGACTGCCGCTCGACACGCTCATCCATGAATCGGGCACGGCCCAACTGGAGATCAATTTCCTGCATGGCGACGCGCTGCCGCTGGCAGACAAGGTGTTGCTGTTCAAGCGAATGACGCGCCAGGCCGCGCAGGAAGGTGGCATGCAGGCGACCTTCATGGCCAAACCGATAGCCGCACAAGCCGGCAGCTCAATGCATCTCCATATGTCTGTCGTCGACGAGGCCGGCAACACGCTGTTTGCCGGGCGTGACGGCGCCGACACCGAGATGTTCGGGCATTTCATCGGCGGCCTGCAGAAATACATTCCCGAGGTGATGCCGCTGTTTGCGCCGAACGTGAATTCGTTCCGCCGCATCCGGCCGAACCACAGTGCACCCGCCAACATCGAGTGGTCGCACGACAACCGCTCCTGCGGTCTGCGTGTGCCGGCCGGCGGGCGCACCGCGCGGCGCGTGGAAAATCGGCTGCCCGGCGCCGATGCCAACCCCTATCTGGCGATAGCCGGCTCGCTGCTTTGCGGTTATCTCGGCGTCGAGGAGAAGATCGCTCGTTCGACGGAAGCGCCGGGCAATGCCTATCGCAGCAGGAGCACGCTGCCCAAAACCATGGAAGAGGCGCTCGACCGCTTCGCTGCGTGCGATCCGGTTCGGGCGGTGCTCGGCGAGGATTTCTTCCAGACCTATTTGCGCGTCAAGAGCGTTGAGCTCGACCTGTTCCAGAGCGTCGTCACCTCTTGGGAACGCGACCATCTGCTGCTCAAGGTGTGATGATGGGCTTCAATTCTGGGGGCTTCAACTCCGGCCTGGATATCGGCAAATCCTACTATGTCGCGACGGCCAATCCGGCTCCGGACCATCCGGCGCTGCAGGGCGACGTCGACGCCGATCTGGTGGTGGTCGGCGGCGGTTGTACCGGCCTCTCCGCAGCCTTTCATGCAGCCGAACGCGGCCTGAAGGTGGTGCTGCTCGAAGGCGGCAAGATCGGCTGGGGGGCGTCGGGGCGCAATGGCGGCCAGATGATCCCCGGCCTGCGCAAGGGCGCCAAGGGGCTGGTCAACCTATATGGGCCGGAACGGGGGAGGGCGCTGTTCGATCTCGCCTTCGAGGCGCGGGCCCTCGTGCTCGGTCTGATCGAGCGCCATGCCATCGATTGCGACCTCAGGCTCACCGGCCATCTGGCCGGTGCGGTCAACGGTTCCGACCTGCGCGACCTCGAAGAAGAGGCCGAGTGCCTTTCTACGGTGATGAACTTTCATGATGTCGAGATGCTGTCGGCAGCGCAGGCGCGCGGAATGGTGAACACACCTTATCACGGCGCGATGTACGAGAAGCTCGGTGGCCATATGCATCCGCTGAACTACACGCTCGGTCTTGCTCGCGCCGCGGCTGCGGCGGGCGTCACCATCCACGAGAATTCGGTGGCGCTGCGGCTGGAGCGGGAACCTTCCCCCCGGGTTTCGACGGCCAAAGGCTCGGTCCGGGCCAGGCATGTCGTACTGGCCGGCGATGCGCTGCTCCACGGGCTTGAGCCGCGCGTCAACAGCCGCATCATGCCGGTCGGCAACTACATCATCGCCACCGAGCCGCTGGGCGACACGACCGACGTCGTCCCAAGCAATGTGGCCGTCTCCGACACGCGCTTCGTCGTCAATTACTACCGGCTGTCGGCGGATGGACGCCTGCTGTTCGGCGGCGGCGAGCGCTATACGCCGTCGCCGCCCGCCGACATTGCCGGCTTCGTGCGGCCGCACATGGAAGAGACCTTTCCGCAATTGCGCGGCCGCCGCATCGATCACGCCTGGGGCGGGCTGGTCTCGGTGACGACATCGCGCCTGCCGCATGTCGGTCGCTATGGCGACGTCTATTTTGCGCATGGCTATTCGGGCAAGGGGGTGATCCTGTCGACGTTGTCGGGCAAGCTGCTCGCTGAGGCGATCACCGCGGATGCTTCGCGGCTCGATCTGTTTTCGACCCTAAGCCCGCTGCCGTTCCCCGGCGGTACGGCGCTGCGCGGCCCGCTCTATGTGCTCGGCATGCTTTGGTACGCAATGCGTGACCGCATCAAACATTGAGCGCAGGCATGCGCAATGAGGCCGAGCGCCGCCACCAAGCGATTAACGGCTGATTTCGCGGCGGCGTCCGACTTGATCGATGCTTGAATATGGTCCGCAGGCAATGGTCGCGAGTCGGTTCGTGCCCTGCTCCCGAAGCCTGAGCGCCGATAGACCTGCCTGCTATTTCCTCAGCTAATAGATCGATATGATTGCAGGATTAACTGTTTCATAGCCCAGGCGCGGCTCCGATTTGTCTTTCGAAATCGCGCTGGAGACAGTTCCGGTTGAACTGCAATCCAATTTTGTTTCCCTGTTTTTCTTGATCGTGCTGCCCGACAGGTCGGCGCCGGCCGACGTTACTTCTGTACTGACCACTCTCTTTTTCTCGTGCGCAACGGCGGCGGTGGATACGGCAATCACAATTGCCGCGCAAACAATCGTCAATCTCATTGTTTCCCCCTTAGAGCACCGCAAAAATGTGGTCGACTGCCTTAAGACGCCGGCGAAGGCGGTATTCGCGCCTGGCCGGCCCATGCAGCTTCCGACTGCACAAGATTGTAACTACATTAGCTGCAGCGCAAGTAACCATTTCGGACTAGGGAACGGGTTCCCCTTCGATCGAAAGCGCTGGGCTGCCGGCGAAAAAGCAGGCGTTTTAGACTAGCCGTTCTCGCCGCCGAGCGCCTTCCAATTTTGGGACAGAGGTTGGCTGATGCCCTTAAACTCACGGCTACGCATTGGTTGGATCTATGCAGCGACAAGGCCAACCTTGGCAAAGCCTCTACATAGTCACCTTCGGGCAGCACCAGTCTTGGAATTCACGCCCTCAAGCAAGGCGAGCAGGCCTTTCAGAATTTCGATTGGCGGCGGCGGACAACCTGGAATGTGCAGATCGACAGGCAAGGCCTCGGACACTCCGCGCACCACCGCATAGCTGCCGGCGAAACAGCCGCCATTGCCTGCGCAATCTCCCAGTGCGACCACCCATTTTGGGTTGGGTGTTGCGTCGTAGGTCCGCTTCAATGCCTCGCGCATGTTTTTTGTGACCGGCCCGGTGACGAGCAGTACATCGGCATGGCGCGGTGATGCGACGAACCGGATCCCAAAACGCTCGATGTCATAGAAGGCGTTGTTCAGCGCGTGCATCTCAAGTTCGCAGCCGTTGCAGGAACCGGCATCGACCGCCCGGATCGACAGGCTTCGCCCCAATCGTTTGTGAGCAGCCCCATCGAGCGCGCGTGCGAGTTCGTCGACTGCCGTGCTGCTTGCCAACGGCGGACGCTCGGTGAGAGGGGGGCGTATCAGGCTTTCAAAAAGAAGCTTGCGCATGACAGCGTGCCTTCAGAGATCATGGCCCGAATAAGAGCAGTTGAACGATTTGTTGCACAGCGGAAAGTCGGCAACGATGTTTCCTTCGATCGCCGCTTCAAGGAGCGGCCATTGAAACCATGACGGATCACGGAGGTGACAGCGCTCGACCAAGCCGCCCTTGCCAATGCGCAGCCAGGCCAGAATGTCGCCGCGGAAACCTTCGACGAGCGCCATGCCTTCATGCGATCGGTTTGTCTGCGCGAAATCGACGCGGATCGGCCCCTCTGGCAGTTGTCGCAGGACTTGTTCGATCAGGGACAGGCTCTGTTCGACCTCGTGGATACGAATCCATACACGGGCGTTCACATCGCCTTCCTGGAGGAGAGGTACATCGAAGGCGAGTTCGCCATAGGGTGGATAAGCGAGATTGCGTCGGGCATCGAAGTCCCGACCGGAGGCCCGGCCAACGTAGCCTCCGGCGCGATATTGACGAGCGAGTTCCACCTTCAGCCGGCCAGTTGCGACAGTCCGATCCTGCAGCGACGCCGTGTTGTCGTAGAGCTCGACCAGCGCGGGAAACCGCTGCCTGATCTCTGCGATCAGGGACCTGAGCGCTGTCGTGCCCTCATCGCTCAGGAAGCTTGCCACGCCTCCGGGCACGATGCAGTCGCGCATCAAACGATGACCGAAGGCAGCATCGCTTGCCCGCAATACGCGCTCACGCAGCACCCCACAGTGGGCATGCATGAGCGCGAAGGCGGCATCATTGCAGATAGCGCCGATGTCGCCCAGATGATTGGCCAGGCGCTCCAACTCGGCCATGAGCGCTCGCAGCCAGACCGCGCGTGGGGGAACCTGGACACCCAGCGCCGCCTCGACCGCGCGGGCAAAAGCGAGGGAGTATGCCACGGTACTGTCGCCAGAGGTTCTGCCCGCCAATTTGGCTGCACGGTCGATGTCGGACCCCGCCATCAGGCCTTCTATACCCTTGTGCGCGTATCCGAGGCGCTGCTCCAGCCGGACGACCGTTTCACCGCTCGCCGTGAACCGGAAATGGCCCGGCTCGATGATGCCGGCATGCACGGGCCCGACCGGGATCTGATGCAGGCTCTCCCCCTCGGCAGGCAGGAAACTGTACGGGAAGGCTGTCGCGGCAGACGTCCGGACGCGGGTACTCAACGGATAGCTGACACCCCAATGGCCATGATCAAGCCACCGTCTCGTATCAGGCGCGCCTTGTGGCAGGAGCCCGAACAGGTCAGCAGCCGCACGTTCGAGCCGCAATGCGGGCGGATGCAGCCGGCCGACCGATGGGTAGCGGCCACTGGGGCATTCCAGGCTGACGACGCCGATGTCCCCGGCGCTTTCATCGAGAAGTGCCATGTGGACGGCGCCTGGCTCACCCCATAGGCCGAGCAAGCTCCAGTGGCCCTCGGCCAGTTGCTCGACGGCAAAGCCCCATTTTTTCGGAGTCACCACGGCGCGTGACCACGGGAAATGATTTTCGACACGTTGGCCAGCAAGGATGAGGTCGATCAGCGCGGGCATGCTCTTTCTCTCCTCTGCTCACCCCAGGATACTTGCGACGTGCTGGAACCATGTGACCAGCGGTGGCGGCAGATAGATGCCGGCGGCAAACACCAACGCCAAGTGGGAATACATTGGAATGTAGGACGCCTCGGCGGGTGCAGTGCTGCCGCGCGGTTCGCCGAAAGCGACGCCGGTCAGTCGAAGCAGCAGGGCGCCGAAAGCGAGCAGAATCCCGAAAACCAAGGGCATCGCCAAAAGAGGGTGTCTTGCAAATGTCGAACTCACGACCAGGAATTCGCTCATGAAGATACCGAGCGGAGGGAGGCCGGCAATGGCAACGACGCCGATGACGAGCGCCCAGCCAAGGGCAGGATGTGTTTCCGTCAGTCCCCGGATTTCGGCGATGTTCTGTGTCCCCTTGACCTGGGCAATGTGGCCGACCGTGAAAAAGATCGCCGACTTGGTCAGGCTGTGCATGACCATGTGCAGCAGCCCGGCAAAATTGGCGAGCGGGCCTCCTATGCCGAAGGCGAACACGATGATGCCCATGTGCTCGATCGAGGAGTACGCGAACAGGCGTTTGATGTCGCGGCGGCGGTAGAGCATGAAGGCCGCGAAGACAAGCGACGTCAGTCCCATCGTGATCATCAATGGCCCAGGAGCGATCGCTTCCGGGCTTGCCGCGAGCAATAGCTTGAAGCGCAGCACGGCATAGAGTGCGACGTTTAACAGCAAGCCCGACAGCACTGCGGAAATCGGCGTTGGACCCTCAGCATGCGCGTCTGGCAGCCAGGCATGTAAGGGCGCAAGGCCGACCTTCGTCCCGTAGCCGAGCAGCAGAAAGATGAAGGCGACATTGAGCAGAGCCGGATCGAAGCGCGCGGCGTGAGCGATGAGCACCGTCCAGACCATCGCATTCGTCCCCTCGCCAACAACCGGCTGTGCAGCCATGTAGACGAGGATGGTACCGAACAGTGCGAGCGCGATGCCGACGCTGCCCAGAATGAAATATTTCCAGGCTGCCTCCAGCGCTTCGTGCGTGCGGTAGATGCCGACCATGAGCACGGTGGTCAGCGTGGCAAGCTCCACCGCCACCCACATCAAGCCAATATTGTTCGACACGAACGCCAGGTTCATGCCGAACATCATGACCTGGTACATTGCGTGATAAAACCGCAAGTTCGGGACTGTCAGCCGCCCGCTCTCCAGTTCGTGGGCAATGTAGGAAGCGCTGAAGACGCTGGTGGTGAAGCCGACGAATGTGTTGAGCACGATGAAGACGATATTGAGATCGTCGACGAGCAGATACTGCCCAGGCTGCGGGCGGTCGGTGACAAGAAGCGACAGTGCGGCGAGCAAGGTCAGCAAGCTCGCCGCGACATTGACGCCCGCCGATATCCGGTATTTCGGCAGCGCCGCCAGAAGTGCGGCCGCGAAGACCGGTATCAGCAAAATGGCGGCCACCGCATCGAGGGAAAACGCGGTCAACGGTGTTCTCCCCTGTAGTCGTCGAGCGCGCCGACATCCACCGAGTCGAACCTCTCGCGGATGCGGAACAGGAAGACTCCGATGACGATGAAGGCGATAAGGATCGAGAAGGCGACACTGATCTCGACGACCAGAGGCATGCCCTTGGCCCCCGTGGCGGCGAGGACCAGACCGTTCTCGAGCGACATGAATCCGACAACTTGGCTGACGGCGTTGCGGCGGGTGACCATCACCAGCAGCCCCAGCAAAATGATGGACAGCGCGAAAGCCAGGTCCTCGCGGGCGAGGGGATCAGCCTCGGGAGTGACGCGCAGCATCAGGACCATGGACAAGGTCACCAGGCCTATCCCCGCAAGCATCGTCGTACCGATGCCGACGGCGGTCTCGACGTCACGATGGATGCCGAGCCGCTGAATGATGCGATGAAGCCCGACAGGAATGACGATCGCCTTGAAGACGAGGGCGATTGCCGCCGTGACGTAGAGATGATGCGCGTCCTGAATGTATGCCTGCCAAGCTACGGACAGGGCCAGCACGATTGCATGAAGCGCAAAAACGTTGATCAGAGCAAAGAGGCGATCCTGATACAGCATCATGAAACTGACCAGCACCAGGCCGCCGGCGAGCAGGTGAGCGATGTCGAAGGTGAGGCCGTTCATCAGAGGCTCCGCGAGACGAACAGCAGGAGCGTGCCGAGCAGGGCCAGCATCAGCGCTGCCCCGAGGAAATCCGGGACGCGGAAGACGCGCATCTTGGCGATGGCAGTCTCAAACACGGCGAGGAGAACGCCACAGACGGCAAGCTTGCCGACATAGGCGACGACACCCGGAGCAAGGGATTCCAGTCCTGCACCGGCGCTCGCCAGTCCCCAAGGTAGGAAGACGCAGGAAATCAGCGACACATAGAGCAGAAGCTTGAGGAAGGCGGCAAACTCGATCATCGCCAGATGGCGACCGGAATATTCCAGCACCATCGCCTCATGAACCATGGTGAGTTCCAGATGGGTCGATGGGTTGTCCACGGGTATGCGGGCGTTTTCGGCGATCGCCACCATCACGAGGGCGATGAGCGACATCCCGAGCGACACCCGCAAGCCAACCTCCGGTGACCCCATGAAGGCGGCGACCGTTGAGAGTTGCGTAGCACCCGCGACGAGCGCCAGGCTGAACACGATGAGCAGCATGGCGGGTTCGGCCAGCGAAGCGATCATCACCTCGCGGCTCGAGCCGATGCCGCCGAAGCTCGTGCCGACGTCCATGCCTGCCAGCGCCAGGAAGAACCGGGCGCTTCCCAGCAGTGCGACAATGGCTATGAGATCGGCGGTCCAACTGAATGTGAGGCCGGCGGCGAATGTCGGGATGAGCGCCGCGCCGACCCAGGTGGTGGCAAAGATCAGATAGGGCGTCACGCGAAACAGCCAGGATGCGTTGTCCGCCAGAACGACTTCCTTGCGCATCAGCCGCAAGAGATCGCGGTAAGGTTGGATCAGGGAAGGACCCTGGCGGCGCAAGAGCCGTGCCTTCACCTTGCGCACGAATCCGGTCAGGAGCGGCGCCAGCAAAAGCACCAGCGCCATCTGCGCGCCTTGAACGGCCAACTCGAGAATCACGGCCATAGTGCGAGCACCAGGAGCAGGACAATGAGAAAGAGAAAGACGAGGGTCAGGTAGCGCCTGATCGTCAGGAACTGCAGATGGTTGAGGTGGTCGGTCGCAAAGTCGAGGGCCCGGCCGATAGGCAGGTACAGCGTCTCCCAGATCACATCATGCATTTCGACATTCAGACGAGCCGGACCGGTCTCGCCAGGTGCCGGCATTTCGACGGTTTCCCTTGCACGGAATACGAACGTGCCGAAGACGCGGCGGATAGGCTGCGCGAAGCTGACGGCCGTGTACTGCGAGCTCGGGACCACATCCGGGAAGCCACAACCCCAGGCGGGACCCCGACGGAGTGCATGTGATGCAAAGCGATGGATCACATATGCCGCAGCGGATGCGGAAAAGGCGATGAACAGGAACACCAACAGGCCGTTGTAGGAACTGCGGCTCGCTGCAATCGGCACGATAGACAGCCAGGGCTGGGCCACCTGCACAGGCATCCGACTGCCGATCAGTGGCAGTGTCACCGATGAGAGGCCGTCTATCACAAGACCGGGCAGAATGCCGGCCAGGAGACAAAGGGCAGCGAGAATGAACATTGCCGCCAGCGAGTAGCGGTCGACCTCATGCGCCAGTTCCACCGCGGCCGAGCGTGGCCGGCCGAGGAATGCAATCCCGAACGCCTTTACAAAGCAGGCCGCGGCCAGTGCCGCTGACAGCGCCAGCAGACCGCCAACGGCGGGCACCATGACCTTCAGTCCCCATTGTGGCAGATCGGGGCTCTGCAATATGGCCTGAAAGGCCAGCCATTCGGAGACGAAGCCGTTGAAGGGTGGAAGTGCCGAGATCGCGACGCAACCGACGAGAAAGGCAAAACTTGTAAAGGGCATGCGGTGGATGAGACCGCCCAGCTTCTCCATATCCCGCTCTCCGGTTGCCGTCAGCACGGCGCCCGCGCCGAAAAACAGCAGGCTCTTGAAAAAGGAATGGTTGAGGACGTGGAACAGCGCGGCGGTGAGCGCCAGCGCTGCAGCCGATGGCATGGCGTTCGCCTTGAAAGCGAGCGCGAGACCAAGGCTTACGAAGATGACGCCGATGTTTTCAATGGTGCTATAGGCAAGCAGTCGCTTCAGGTCCTTTTCCATCAGCGCGTAGAGGATGCCGAGAACCGCCGTCAGCCCGCCAAGGAAAAGCACGGCAACGCCCGACCACCATGCCGGCTCACCGAGCAGATCGAAAATAACGCGTATGAAGCCATAGACTGCGACCTTGGTCATCACGCCGCTCATCAGAGCCGAGACGTGGCTTGGCGCGGCCGGATGGGCGAGTGGCAGCCAGACGTGCAGCGGGACGAGTCCGGCCTTGGAGCCGGCGCCCAGCAGCATGAGAACCAGGACGAAAGCAGCGGCGAACGGGGTGGGATCGGCGGCTCGCATCGCGTCGAATGTGTAGGTTCCATCGGATCCGGCGAGCAGGCCGAACGCAAGCAGCAGCGCGAGTGTGCCGAAGCTCGCCATCACGAGATAGATGTAGCCCGCCCGCGCATTGTCCTGCTTGCGATGGTGCGCCATGACGAGCGCCCAGGAGGCGAGCGACATGAATTCCCAGGAAAGCAGGAAAGTGAAGGCGTCGTCGGCCACCACGACAAGGTTCATTCCGGCTAGGAAAGCCGGGAAGAACGGCAGCACCCGATGCGGCGCAGACTCATGCCTGCCGTAGCCGAGGCCATAAAGACTGGCCATGGAGCCGCCGAAGTTGACGACGATGAGGAAGAAAGTCGACAGCGCATCCAAACGGAAATGAGCGCCAATCCATGGCAATCCAAGAGGCAACACCACAGTCGACGGGGTGACGGGATTGTCGGCGATGCGGCTCGCGAGAACCATGAGCACGGCCGCCGATATACCTAGCGTCAAGCCGTAGATCAGGCGTGTTCCCGAGTCGGATCTGCGGCTTTCCGCAATCGCAAGCACCGCAGTCCCCAGGAGCGCAGCGACGCCCCACAGGAGGACCGCGGCCCCCGAAATCACGCCACGCTCCTCACGGGGAGTTTGGCATCCGTATCGACTCCGCCAAGGATTTTGGCGGGGTCAAAATCCGCTTTCAGTCGCACGCCGCGCCCACCGATTTGGCTGGAGGCGCCTTCAGCGATCAATTCCACACCGGCGAGGTCAAGTGCCCCGATCAGCTTCATGAGAGAATCGACGTTACCCCGAATAATCGACTCGCTGGCTTCCATGCGTTGAATTGTCGGCACGGAAAGACCGGACAATTCGGCAAGCCTGCGCTGGTCGATGCCAAGGAGCGCCCTCGCGGCACGCAACTGTGGAGCAGTTATCACGGTCGCGTCCCCCTTTTGATCAGCTTTGAGATATTATCTCTACGTCTTGCAGCATATATTAAAATGCGGCGCATTCAATTAGTGATGCGTGACGCATCTGTCTTGAGGCTGTAGAAAACCGGGCGATACGCCCTGCCTCGAACCAAAGCCATGCGGCCATTCCCGTCACGGCCAGTCTTGTCGCCAGCCATCTCGGATTTGCGCGTGATGGGGCTGGCAATGGGCCCTTATCTCGGCCGGCCACTCGATTGGAGCCGCCGCGGGCGCGTCGGCTATCTCTTCGACCTCACTCTACGCTATGAGTGGGTATGGCTGAGTTCGCTTGCTCTTGTCGTTGGGCCGATCTCATCGTGTTCGTGCTTCAGGATCGGCCAAAACAGATAGCTGCCGAAATCCAGGAACAGCGCCTTCGCGAATGTGCTGCCAAATCTGGCATGCGGCAAAGCTCTGCAGCGCTACTGCCAAAGCCGCCTCATGCGAACGGAGACGTCCTCCAGGACTGGCATGGAGGCCAGCACGAGGAGAATGGCCGCCAGAAACAACGTCGCCGCGAAGCCGACATGCTTGAAACCCACAGCGCCGACGACGCCGCCGAGAAAGAACAATGCTGGTCGTCACGCTCTCGCTTTATGCCATCCAGAACGCCCTGCTCAGCCGCAGCGGCGCCGGTCTGCGAGGCCCGGATGTCCTCCCCGCGATCAACCACCACCAGCCGGCTTGGCCGCTTCGGCCTCGGGCTGACGGCCATGATGGTGCTGGCTTTCCTCATGGCGCCGCTGATCATCATCGTGCTGTTCTCGTTCAAGAGCAGCGGCGATTTCACCTTTCCCATCACCGGCTGGTCGCTGAAATGGTACCGCGAGTTCTTCTCGATGCAGACCTGGATGGATGCCCTGCGCAACAGCCTGGTTCTGGCTGTCTCGACGACACTTTTGGCGACGCCGCTAGGCACCATGGCCGCGCTCGGCCTCGCGGCGCCTAATCTGCCAGGTCGGCGCACGATCTCCGCCTTGCTGCTGGTGCCGATGATCGCGCCGGTGGTCATCGTCGGCGTCGGCATGTATTTCGTCTTCTCGATGGCCGGCCTGACCGCGACCCTTCCCGGCCTCATCCTCGGCCATACCTCGCTCGCCGTTCCCTTCGTCGTGGTGACCATGATTGCGTCCACAGCGCTCGGCCGCTCGAATCGATAGCGCCGGCCGTCCCGACAAGGAACCCCTCGGCTTCTGGCCACGGGTTTGTCGATCAAACGCATGTTGCCCAAAACTGCACAGCGGCTCGGGACAGCGGCTCGGATTGAAACAGGAGCACAAAAGCGCGTCAGCGGATCGTGGTCTATCGCGTAATAAAGCCTTTCAGGAACGCGGCTAGCGATGGAAGTCGAGTTAATCCTGATCGTCCAGCAAAGCGATGGCATCGAACGGTTGTTCGCGCGGCACCCGGATTTCGGCGCCGATACTTTGAAGGCTGGCAAGGAGTGCCGACACCCTTTCGGGCTCTTCCGGGTTCTGTTTCAGCACGCCGCCGGCAAGTCGGGTCAGCGGGCTATGGAGGAATTGCCGCTAGCGGGCAAAGGTGATGCGGATCGCTCCATAGGGTCCGAAATCGGCAGCGATAGTGTCACTGTGGCGACACTCCACGGGCCGGATGAACGAGCCCGACAGCACGGCCTGTCCGGCGGATATCTGCATGCCGTACTGATGCAGCCGGTTGGCCAGCCAGGCGATGCCCTTCGCCGGATGATCGAGCACCCCGGCGCCGAGCCCGGTCTCTTCGACCTCGCCATTGCGCGACAGGATGGCGCCGATCCAGCGCAGGTCGGCCTCGCGCGGTCCGGCACGACGGCCGCCGACGACGACGCCGGCATTGGCGGCATTGTCGGAGATGGTGTCGAAGAAGGTCCGTATCCTGCCGCTCTCCTTGTTGACGCGCTCGATACGGGTGTCGAGGATCTCCAGCGCCGGCGTGATGTAGTCGGTGGCGTCGAGCACGTCGTCGATCGACACGTCCGGACCGGCCAGCGACGCCTTCATGACGAAGGCGATCTCGGCCTCGATGCGCGGCTGGATGAAGCGGCCGGCTGGAACGGTGCCGCCGTCATCGAAGAACATGTCGTCGAACAGCACACCGGAATCCGGAATGTCGATGGCGAGCGCCGACTGCATCGCCTTGGAGGTCAGGCCGATCTTCCAGCCTTTGATCGTCAGGCCCGAGGCCACTTTTCGTTTCACCAGCGCCGCCTGGACGAGATAGGCGTCATCCATCGTCGCCCCGGGGAAATCAAGGCTGAGCAGCCTGATCTGGCGGCGGTCGCGCTCGGCCTCGAACAGCCTCGCGGCCGCGTCTTCGACCTGTTCTGGCGTCATCATCGGCCGGTCCCTTCGTCGACGACGCCGTTGCTGAGCAAGCCAATGCCGTCGGCCTCGACCTCGATCACGTCGCCCGGCTTCAGCCAGATTGGCGGGTCGAACCGGGCGCCAGCGCCGGTCGGCGTGCCGGTGACGATGACGTCGCCCGGCGCCAGCGTGGTGAAGGTCGAGATGTAGTTGATGATCTTGCGGAAGGAAAAGATCATGCGGCCGGTGCGGTCCTGCTGGCGAACCTCGCCATTGACGCGCGTGGTCAGCGCGATGTCAGCGATCTGTGCCTCGTCGGTGAACGGCACAAGCCAGGGGCCGATAGAGCCGGTCCGGTCGAAGTTCTTGCCCTGCGTGACGTTGAACTTGGCATGCCGCACCCAGTCGCGGATGGTCCCTTCGTTGCAGAGCGAAAGTGCTGCGATATGGCCCAGCGCATCCGCCTCGGCGATCCTGCGGCCGCCCTTGCCGATGACGATGACGATCTCGCCCTCATAATCGAGCTGCGGCGATTCCGACGGCCGCACCAGGGGCGTGCCATGGCCGACGAAGGAGCGCGGGAAGCGGATGAACAGCGACGGGTTCGAGGGTGCGGCCTGTCCGTCCTTGTACTCCTCGTTGCGGTCCGGATAGTTGACGCCGACGCAGATGATCTTTTCGGGCGAGGGGACGGGTATCTCGTAGGCGATGGCATCGAGCGGGAAATCGGCGGCGAAAGCGTCCGCCTCTTCCGCCAGCCGTCGCAGTGCGCCGGCCTCTATCACCTCGCGCAAACTCGGCCACTGTGCGTGTCGCGCCGACAGGTCGACGCCGCCCTTGTCGGTGATTGCGCCGTAGCGCGTTTTGCCGCCAACGGTGAAGGTGGCGAGACGTGCCGCGCTCATTTGTTTCCCCTGCAGTTAGCCGACGTCACGGCGCGACGATCGGCGAGGCCGCCAGATCGGACTTGCGCGGCTCGACGCCGGCAAAGGTGCTGCCTTCCTCGAACCAGCTCTTCGGCGCCGGTGCGCCCCACAGCGTCTGGCGCTGCGGGTCCTTGAGGTCCCATTTGATCGGCTCTAGGTCGGGATCTACCGTCTGGTAGTCCGAGCAATAGATCTCGATGCGGTGATTGTCGGGATCACGGATATAGAGGAAGAAGGCGTTGGAGATGCCGTGCCGGCCGGGGCCGCGCTCGATGTTCGGCAGCCAGCCGGTGGTGGCCATCAGGTCGAGCAGATCGATGATGTTGAGCGGTGTCGGCACCCAGAAGGCGACGTGGTGCAGGCGTGGGCCAATGCCGTTGGTGAAGGCGATGTCGTGGACACCGCCCTTGCGGTGCGTCCATGCCGCCCAAAGTCTTCCGGTCGCGGCATCCTCCGTGTACTCGGTCACGCGGAAGCCGAGCTCGTTGTAGAACGCCACCGATTCATCGACATTGGGCGAGAAGCAGTTGAAGTGGTCGATGCGCAGCGGCTTGACGCCCTTATACAGCGCATACTTCTGATGGATCGGCGGCAGCCGCTCCATTCTGGAATAGAATTCGAGCGGAATGCCGTGCGGGTCGCGGGTGCGGAAGGTACGCGACTGGTAGGGCCGCTCGACCCATTTCACAGGCAGGCCCCTGGCTTTGAAGAAGTGCTCGGCCTTGTCGAGATCGTCGTCGGAAAACAGCTTGAAGCCGAGGTCGCGGGCTTCCGGCGCGGCACCTTTCCTGAGCACGATGCAATGGTGGCCGCGCTCTTCCATGGCGCGCAGATAGATGGCGTCCTTGGTCTCGTCGGTCACCTGCAGGCCGAGCGTGTCGACATAGAACGCGCGCGACTTACCGAGGTCCGTAACAGCCAGCTCGACGTGGCTGAGCCGCACGATGTTGAATGCCGGGTAGAGATTGGGTGTGGGCAAGGGCATCGTTGGGGTCTCCGGTCAGCCGCCGAGCTTCTGGATGGAATGCGGCGCCGTGGCGAACGCGATGTTCTTGGTTTCCATGTAGAAATCGAACGACCAGTCGCCGCCGTCGCGGCCGATGCCTGAGTTCTTGGCGCCGCCGAACGGCGTCGGCAGGTGGCGCACATTCTCCGAATTGACCCAGATCATGCCGGCGTCGAGCGCGTCGGTGAAGCGGAAGGCGCGGGTGACGTCCGAGGTCCAGAGATAGCCGGTCAGGCCGTATTGCGTGTCGTTGGCCAGCGCCAGCGCCTCGGCCTCGTCCTTGAACGAGATGGCGGTCAGCACGGGTCCGAATATCTCTTCCTGGGCGATGCGCATCTTGTTGGTGGCGCCGACGAACAGCGTCGGGCTGACATAGCAGCCGCCGCCCGGACCGGCGAACTTGCCGCCGCCGGCGGCGACGACAGCGCCTTCCGACTTGCCGATCTCGATATAGGACAGCACCTTTTCCTCATGCACCGGATGGATCAGTGGGCCAACCACGGTTTCGGGGTCGAGCGGATGGCCTATCCTGATGCGCTTGGCCTTCTCCGCCACCAGCGCGGTGAACTTGTCGTAGATGCTTTCCTCGACCAGCAGGCGTGAGGACGAGGTGCAGCGCTCGCCGTTCAGCGAATAGATCATGAAGACGGCAGCGTCGGCCGCCCGCTCCAGATCGGCATCGGCAAAGACGATGACCGGGTTCTTGCCGCCGAGTTCGAAATGCACGCGCTTCAGCGTGTCGGCACCCTGCTTCATGATCATCGAGCCGGTGCGGCTTTCGCCGACGAAGCCGATCGCCTTGATGTCGGGGTGTTCGGTCAGCGCTCTGCCGGCGTCCTCGCCAAAGCCGTTGACGAGGTTCCACACGCCCTTCGGCAGGCCGGCCTCCTCGGCGATCTCGACCAAAAGCCGCGCGGTCAGCGGCGAGAACTCGGCTGGCTTGTGGACGATCGTACAGCCGGCGGCGAGCGCCGGCGCGATCTTCCAGGTCGAGAGCATGAAAGGTGTGTTCCACGGCGTGATCACGCCGACCGGGCCGACCGGCACGCGCGTCGTCATGTTGACCTGGTTCGGTGCGCGGATCGTGTGGCCGTCGCGGGCCTCCGGCGCGCGGTCGGCGTAGAAGCGGAAGTTCTCCGCGCCGCGCAGCGCTGCCTTGGCCATGAACTTCAATGACTGGCCGGTGTCCATGCATTCGACGAAAGCGATTTCCTCGGCCCGCGCGACGATGGCGTCGGCTATTTTGTGCAACTGCTTCTTGCGGGCGTCGCCTGATATCGCCGCCCAGTCGCGGAAGGCAGCCTTCGCCGCCTTGGCGGCGCGGTCGATGTCGGCGGCCTTGCCGCGTGCCACCTTGGCGATCGGCTTCAGGTCGATTGGCGACAGCGTCTCGTATGTCGAGCCGTCGGCGGCCGGCACGGTTTCGCCGCCGATCTGGTTGAGCACGCCAGCGCTTCTGAAGCGCTCGAGATAGGCCTCGGCCTTTCTCAGATTGTCGTCCAATGCCGCCATGATATGGGTTCCTGTCACTTGCCGCGCAGGCGCGGGTGGATGGCATTCTTCTTCCAGCTTAGTTCGGCATCGATCTCGCGGATCTCCAGCGACAGCGCGAAATGCGGCGTCGTGAACAGAGATGCGAGATGATCCGAAACAGTAGTGAAGATCGCCTCGCCGGTGCGTTTCTTTTCCTCGGCGCTGCGGCCCTTGCCGATGCGGAAGTTCATGTCGATGAACCCGTTCTCCGGGAGGCGATCGGCGATCGCGTATGCCTCGGCGCGAAAAGCGCGTACCCTCACCGCGCCATGTTCGAACAGGCCGGTTTCGAGGATGGTGCGAGCGACCAGCGTGCAAAGCGCGCTGATGTCGACCTTGGCGTCGAGATTCGCCGAATATTCGATCGCCATATGTGGCAAGGTTTCCTCCACCTTGTAATTAACATGTGAATTACATCTTGACGGCGGAATGTCAAGTGTCGTTCTCTATGCAGATACAGCTCTCGATGGTGGGATTGCCGCCCCCGGCGAAATCGCGGATATAGCTGCGATCCGAGTCTCATTGTGTGGTGCGAGTCGTACCGGAATTGGAATTTTTTGGAGACCTGACCTTGCTACCGCCCAGCACCCGCCGCTCCCTGCCCATGGCTCTGCTTCGCGCCCGCGAAGTGATCATGGCGCATTTCCGGCCGATGCTTGCCCGCCACGACATCACTGAGCAGCAGTGGCGCGTGCTGCGTGTGCTTGCCGAAGCCGGGCCGCTCGAGGCAACCGAACTTGCCCATCGCGCCTCGATCCTTCCGCCCAGCCTGACCCGCATCATCAAGGCGATGGAGGAACGGCAGTTCATCACCCGCAACAAGGTCAAGGATGACGGTCGCCGGGCGCTGCTCGCAATCAGCCCGGCCGGGCTGGCGCTGATCGAGGATTTGTCGCCCGAGCGCATCGCCATCTACGATGCGATCGAGCAGCGCTACGGCGCCGAACAGCATGAGCACCTGCTCGACCTGCTCGAAAGCCTGATCCAGTCGGAATCTTCCGAAAACCAGACTTGACAGCCTCTACCCGCCAAAACTGCCGAGTGCGCTCGGCTGCATGTAGTTGCGGCCGACATAGAGCAGCGCCGCCTCGTCGCTGCCGTGGCGGATGTCGACGACGCGGCCGAACATCACATTGTGCGTGCCAACCTTGTTCACGTCGCCGATCTCGCAATCGAAGCTGACGATGGCGTCGAGCAGCGCCGGCATGCCGGACGGCATGGTCTGCCATCTTGCCGCATTGTAGCGCTCGCCCATGTCGCGGATCGTACCGGCGAACTTTGCCGCCAGATGGGTGTGTAACTGCGTCAGCACGTTGACGCAGAAACGCTGGTTGGCGAGGAACAGACCGGTCTGCGCCGAGCGCTCGTTCATGCACACAAGCAGCGTCGGCGGATCGTCGGAAACGCTGCACATGGCGGTCGCAGTGAAGCCGCCGCGGCCGGCCGGACCATCAGTCGTGACGATGTTGACCGGCGCACAGACCCGCGCCATCGCCTCACGGAACTCCAGCCTTGCAACTTGTGGCTCCATGGCCGGGACCTCAGCTTGCGCCAGCCGGCAGCGGCGGCAGCCAGGTGTCGCCAGTCCAGCCCTTTTCGTCGTAGTCGGCCATGCAGGTGTCGACCAGTTCCTCCATCGCCCTCAGGCGCCCGCCGCGCTCAGCGCCCTTCAGCACCTGCAGCCGCACCTCTTCCGGCGCACCGGCATAGTTGAGCTCATAGAGCGCGTGGCGGCCGCCGAACTCGGTGCCGGTCGCATCCCACAGCAGCTTCATGATCTTGATGCGTTCGACATGGCCCATGTCATTGGAGCCGCGCACGTACTGGGCAAGGTACTTGTCGATCTCCGGATTGTCGAAATCCTTTGCCGAGGACGGCAGGTAGATCAGCCCCGAAGCGATGACTCGGCGCACCGTATCGATAACGCGCGGATAGGCCTCCGACATGAAAGTGCGATAGGCGAGCGCCGCTTCGAGATTGGGCAGCACGGCGCCGTTCGCCCATGGGATCGGGTTGTGCGCCATGGCGTTGGAAAAGCTCCAGAACATGTGGCGCAGCGCAATTACTTCGCCGAGGGCCGCCTGGTTGCCGCGGAAGGCATCCCCGCCCGTCGCGCGCAGCGCCTTCGCCAGCAGGCCTGCGAGGAAGTCGAGCTTGACGGCGAAGCGCGTGCAGCCCTGAAAACAATAGCCGTGCATGAAGCCCGACGCCGGGTGGAAGGAGAGGATCTTCTGCGCATCGCGCAGCACCAGCACGTCCTCCCAGGGGATGAAGACATTGTCCAGCACCAGGATCGCATCGTTCTCGTCGAAACGAGACGACAGCGGATAGTCGAAGGGATGGCCGACCGTGTTGGCCGTCTGCTCGTAAGAGACGCGGCAGAACATCTTTATCCCCGGCGCGTTCATAGGCACGATGAACATCACCGACAATGACGGGTCCTCGGTGACCGTCGCCGAGCTCTGCGCCAGGAAATTGTAATGGGTGAGCGCTGACGACGTCGCCACCACCTTGGCGCCGGACACCCAGATGCCGGCGTCGTTCTCCTTCGTGATGTGCACGAACACGTCCTTCACCTGCTCGGCCGGCTTGTGGCGGTCGATCGGCGGGTTGACGATGGCATGGTTCATGAACAGGGCCGCTTCCTGGGCGCGTTTGTGCCAGGCGAGTGCATTTCCCCTGAACGGGCCGTACCACTCGGCATTGGCGCCGAGCGTGTTCATAAGTGCTGCCTTGTAATCGGGCGTGCGCCCCATCCAGCCGTAGGACATGCGCGACCAGTCGGCGATGGCGGTCTGCTGTGCGGCGAGATCCGCGGCGGAATGGGCGACGCGGAAATATTTGTGCGTGTAGCCGCCAGAACCGGTGTCGGTCGGCGAGGTCAGCACCGCCTGCCGCGCCGGATCGTGCAAGGCATTGTAGAGGCGGGCCAGCGAGCGCGCCGAGTTGCGCATCGCCGGATGGGTGGTGACGTCGGCAATCCGCTCGCCATTGATATAGACCTCGCGCCCGTCGCGCAGGCTCTGCAAATATTCGGCACCGGTAAACGGCCGTTTCGTGTCGGCCCGGAAATCTTCCGATCGCATCATGATCCTCCTTTAACGCGTCAACTGTAGCGATCGTCGTGACAAAGGTTTATGGACGAAAGTATAGAACCACTTGGATTTTTTCGCCGTGATGAGCCAGACTGCCATTCTCGAATTCTTCGTCTACGGCGAACCGGCGCGTGCGCTCGACGTCGGATTCCTGCATGTCGAGACTGTTCTTGCGCGTGCCTCCGTGCATCGCGGCCAGGTTCTCGCGCACAAGCACCCGCAAATGGCGCAGATCACCTTCTGGACCGGCGGCAGCGGCATTTATCGGATCGAAGACGAGACCTGGAGTTTTTCGGCGCCGACGGTGAGCTTCATGCCGAGCGGCGTGGTCCACGGATTCAGCATCGAGACGGGCGCCGACGCCATCGTTGTCTCGGTCGCCGATGCTGCCCTTGCGGCGATCGCTGAGCAGTCCGCGCTGCCGCTCGACCAGCCGGTCTTCGTCACCGGACGCGGTGAAACGGCCCTCTGGGAAAGGTTGGGTGATACGGTTACGATGATCCAAGCGGAATATGCCGACAGGTTGCCCGGTATGGAGAAAATCCTGCCGCCGCTGATCGCCGTGGCATTGTCGGGCATCGCCCGCCTTGATGCGCAGTCGCATGCTGTCGCGGTGCCGGCGACGGTGGCGCTGGGCGGCCGGCTGCGGCGTCTGATCGACCGACACTTTCGCGACGACTGGCCGGTCGAGCGCTATGCCGCCGCGCTCGGCACCACGCGCCATCTGCTCGACAAGGCAGCGCGGCAGGTGCTCGGCGCGGGCGTACGCCAGGCGGTTGGTGAGCGGCGGCTGGTCGAGGCCAAGCGCCTGCTGCTGTTCACCGTGCGCCCGGTCGAGGACATCGCCTATGAGACCGGGTTCAACGACCCGGCTTATTTCTCGCGCTTCTTCCGCGCCGCCGTCGGCCTCTCGCCGGCGGCGTGGCGACGCCTGCGGCTCGGTCAGGACTGAGCGTCACCGTCGCTCAGGCGGCTGCCGTCAGTCCGGCGTCGAGAGCCTCGGCGATCTTTGCCACATCGGCGGACGAGATCACCAGCGGCGGCGACAGGATGATGGTGTTGCCGGAGACGCGCAGCATGACGCCGGCCTTGTAGGCGGCCTCTGCGGCGGCATTCATCGTCTTCTTGTCGGCCGGCTTCTTGGCGGCACGGTCGGAAACCAGTTCGAGCGCCGCCATCAGCCCTTGGTAGCGCACATCGCCAACCAAAGCGTGCTTCGCCTTCAGCGCCTCCAGCGCCTTGCCGAGCTCGACACCGCGCGCCGCCGCATTCTCGTTGACGGCAAGCCGCTTGGTCTCGGCGAGTGTGGCCAGCCCCGCCGCGCAGCCGACCGGATGGCCGGAATAGGTGTAGCCGTGCCCGATCGAGCCGAAGCTGGTCTTGTCGGCCTCGAAGACGTCGGCAACCTTGGCGCTGATCAGCGTGGCGCCGAGCGGGAAGTAGCCTGAGGTGATCGCCTTGGCGATGGTCATGAAATCCGGCTTCACTCCGGAGAGCCGCGAGCCCGACCAGGCGCCGGTGCGACCGAAGCCGGTCACCACCTCGTCGGCGATGAGCAGGATGTCGTGACGGTCGCAGATCGCCCGCACCATCGGCATGAAGCTCTCATGCGGAACGATCACACCGCCGGCGCCGAGCACTGGCTCCATGATGAAGGCGGCGATCGTGTCGGCGCCCTGGAAGGCGATCTCGTCTTCGATCGCCCGCGCGCAGAGTTTCGCCAGCTTCGCCGGATCGGTCTCGTCGAACGGATTGCGGTAGGTCCATGGCGCCGGTGTGTGGAAGACGCCGGGCAAAAGCGGCTCGTAGTTGCGCCGGAAATTGGCATTGCCGTTGACCGAGGCGCCGCCGAAATGCGTTCCGTGATAGCCCTTCTTCAGCGCCAGGAACTTCGTCCGGTCGCCCTGGCCCCTGATCTTCCAGTATTGCCGCGACAGCCGCAGTGCCGTCTCGACCGAGTCCGAGCCGCCGGAGGTGAAGAAGGTCCGTACCATGCCCTCGGGAGCGAACCAGTCGCACAGCTCATAGGCAAGCTCGATCGACGGTCCGGTCGAGGTGCCGCGAAAGCCGGAATAATAGGGCAGGGCGTCGAGTTGTGCTGCGATCGCCTTCTTGATCGGATCGCAGCTGTAGCCGAGGTTGACGTTCCACAGGCCCCCGACTGCATCGAGGACGGTGCGGCCTTCGGCATCGGTGACCGAGACGCCTTCGCCCTTCATGATGATCTTTGGCGGCGTCGCGCGCATCTCGGCCGGATGCGCCATCGGATGCCAGATCGGCTTGGCGTTGTTCTCGGTGAGGAAGTTGATGTCGCGCATCGGTGGGAACTCCGTTTCTTGAATTCTTAGGCCGCAACGCCGAAATGGCCGAGCGCCGCTGCATAGCCTTGCCCCGGTTGGGCGACGTCGAAATGCACGGCCAGCATGCCGGCGGCGACCGCGCCGTCGACGTTACGCTTCTGGTCGTCGACGAAGACGCAAGCCGCGGGCGGCAAGTGCAGTGCTTCGCTCACCATCGCATAAGCGCGCGGATCGGGTTTCAGGATGTGCGTGTAGGTGGCGTCGATGATGGTCTCGAACAGCGACAGCAGCGGCAGGCGCTCGCGAAAGCTGTTGCCGTAGAACAAGTCGAGCTCGTTGGAGAGGATGGCGAGCCGGATGCCAGCTTCATGCGCCGCACGGATCGCTCGTTCCGCCTCTGGCCGCACCACCGCTTGCGGGTCGGCGCCGCGCGCCCGCTGCACGAAAGTCGACATGTCGTCCCAGTCCTCGCCGACGAGACGGCCGACTTCACGCGTGCGCGTCTTCCAGTAGTCGCGCTCGCTGATCTCGTCGGCTTGCATGGAACGCCACAGCGGGTCGGATACCGGATCGAACGGCCCGCGCCAGCCGAGCATGCCGGGCGTCAAGTCCAATGCGCGTTCGGTCAACGCGTGCGTTTCGAACAGCGTGCGGGTGACGACGCCGCCGAAATCAAGCACCAGCGCCTTTGGCGATGGCCCGCTCATGCAGCTTGAGTTCCTTCCGGCGCGCCCAGCGGCACAATGCCTTCGGCGACCCAGCGGTCGAAGATCTCCAGTGCCTTGGCGCTGAAGGCGGCGTCGTTGATGTGCCCTGATATCTCGTGCAACTCGGCATTGCCGGGCACGCTCGAGCGCATCTCCTTGACAAAGGCCGACAGCGCCTCCGGTTCGTGCAGCGGCTCGCCCTCCTGGTCCCATTGCTGGATGCCGCCTGCCGGCAGGATGAAGGCGGTCGGCCCGGTTGCGGCGGCGAGCTTCTCGCCGATGGCGCGCGCGATCTCCTGGCGGGTTTCGCCGTCTGATGTCACCGAGGCGAGCAGGCGGTTGTGCGCATGGTACGGCCGTTCGAAGAAACGGGCAGGCACTGCTTGCCAGGTCGGAAAATCCACCATGTCGACGGCGCCAGGTGCCACGATCTGAGGGATGCCTTGCCGACCAGCATTTTCCAGCCGGTCGGAGCCCGAATTCACCACCGAGCCGGTCAGCTGGTTGGCGAGTTCCTGAAGGCTGAAATCCATCACCGCGACGAAGCCGCGTTGCGCGGCGATCGCCTCAAGCGCCCGGCCGCCCATGCCGGTGGTGTGGAAGACGATGACTTCATAGCCGCGCTTCTCCAGCTCCGGCTTCAGCGTCACCATATAGTGCAGGCAGCTTTTTCCCAGCGAACTCATGCCTATCCTGGGCCGCGTCGCGTCCGGCTTAACGACGGCGCGCGCGGCACCCACCACCGCTCCGCAGGCCTGCGACAGCACCGCCTTGCAGGCACTGTTGAGGCCATAGAGACCGCCCGCCCACAGGATCATCATCAGGTCTGTGGCGATCCGTTCTGGTGGCAGCAGATGTGAATAGGCAATGGTCGAGATGACGAATTTCGGCACGCCGAGCGGCAGCGCCAGCGCGACATCGAGGGCAAGGTCTGTGCCCATCGAGCCGCCGAGCGCGATGAAGCCGTCGATTTCGCCCTTGTCGCAGAGCGCGCGGGCAAGCCGCGAGGCGCCGAGCGCCATCAGCGTCATCGCCGAATTCTCGTCGCCGCTGGCGATGATCGCCTCGATGGTCGTGTCGGCAGCTTGACCCACCGCATGCTTGTCATGCGCCGGCTGGTAGGGCGGATCGCCGAGCACGCTCACATCCATCATCACGGCGACACCGCCGACCGCCTCGATGCGCTCGCGCATGAAGAGCAATTCGTCGGCCTTAGTGTCACCGGTGCCTATAACCAGGATTCGGCGTGTCTCCTCCACAGTCAATCTCCTTGCAGGGGTATTTGTTGTCATGCTCGCTTGAGGCCCGGCTGGCCCTGCCGTCCGAAAAGCCGCTCGCTGATAACGCGCGCAGCCGCCGCCACACTGGCGCCATAGCGCTCGATCTCGCCCTTCTGGACCCGCACCTTAGGCGCCGCGACGGCGATGATGCCAATGGCAAAACCGTCGGCGCCGAGGATCGGCGCCGCGACGCTGAGCACGCCCTCCTCGAAGCCTTGCGCGCCGGTCGAGTGCCCGCGCGCGCGGGCGGCGGCGACATGCTCGGCAAGTGTTTTCGCGTCGCCTATTGTGTGGGGCGTGAAGGCCGGCAGCGGTCCGGCCAGAACAGCGTCTCGGATACGCTCTTCCGTGAACGCCAGGAACGCAATGCCAGAAGCCGTCGCATGCATCGGCAGCACCTCGCCGAGTTGCACGCTGACGCGATTGGCCCTGGTCGATTCGACGACATGGACTGTGATCAGGCCGCGCTTCGAATATTCCGACAGGTGCACCGTCTCATTGGTTTCCGCCGCCAGCGCCTCGACCACCGGCACCGCCATGCGCAGGAAGGGGAACTGGGCTTCGCGCATCAGCGCCAGCCGCGCGACACCGGCGCCCAGCCGGTAAAGACGCGTGGCTTCATCCTGCTCGACCAGCCCATGCGCTATCAGGGAGACCAGCAGCCGGCGCGTTGTTGCCTTGTCATGGCCGGCGCGCCGGGCGAGGTCAGCCAACGCCGTCTCGGGCTCGCCGCGACCGAGCATTTCCAGCAGCGTGATGGCCTTGCTCACCGTACCCATGCGTATCTGATCCTCCATCTGATACTTAACGTGCGAATTAACTTGACAGGAAGCCGGTTCCTTTGCAAGTCTATATTCGAAATGTCGTTGCAAATAATGAAACGACAAGGCGGCCCGAAACAGGGCCTCGACATTTCAGGGACACTTGGCTTCCGCAGCGCGGAATTGGAGGGAAAGATGACGACAATTGAAGCCGGCGAAGCGAACCGGCTGAGGAAGAACAGCCTTGGCGTTGGCGCCATCACCTTCATGGTGATCTCGGCAGCGGCGCCTCTGACGGCTGTGGCTGGCGGCACGCCGCTCGGCATGCTGATGGGCAATGGCGCGGGCTTTGCCGGCACCTATCTGATCGTGACGCTGCTGCTGCTGTTGTTCGCGGTCGGCTATGTCGCCATGTCGCGCCATGTCGGCAATGCAGGCGCCTTCTATGCGTATGCGGCGCGCGGGCTCGGCGGTCTCGCCGGCGGCGCCACGGCGCTGATCGCAATCCTGTCCTACAATGCCATGCAGATCGGCGTCATGGGCCTTCTCGGTGCCGCGACCGCCGGGCTGTTCGCCGGCTGGGGCATCAACTTGCCCTGGTGGGCGTGGAGTTTCATCGCCATCGCCATCGTCGCCGTGCTCGGCTACAGGCAGGTCGACCTGTCGGCCAAGATCCTGACCGTTCTGGTGCTTGCCGAATACGTCGTGGTGCTGATCCTCGACATGGCGATCGTCAAGACCGGAGGCGATAGTGGACTGTCAGCGGCGCCGTTCAGTTGGAGCCAGATCACCAGCGGCGCGCCGGCGATCGCCATCCTGTTCTGCTTTGCCGCGTTCATCGGCTTCGAGGCAACGACGATCTATGCCGAGGAGGCGCGCGACCCCAAGGTCACCATTCCGCGGGCGACATATTTCTCCGTCATCCTGATCGGCGTCTTCTACATGGTCACCGCATGGCTGATGGCGGTCGGTGCCGGCGTTGATAAGCTGCTGCCGGCGCTGCAGGGGCTTCAGGATCCGACCACGTTCCTGTTCGGCCTGTCCGACCGCTACGCCGGAACGATGCTCTCGCACGCCATGAGCATCCTGTTCGTGTCGAGCCTGTTTGCCGGCGTACTGGCGTTCCACAATGCGGTCGCCCGCTACATCTATGTTTCCGGCCGCGAGAAGCTCCTGCCGCGGACCATCGGCGTGACCCATTCGACGCACCAGAGCCCGCATGTCGCCTCGGTCATCCAGAGCGTGCTTGCCGCTGTCGTCGTCGGGCTCTTCGCCGTGCTTGGCCTTGACCCGGTGCTGGCGCTGTTTTCGTGGCTGACCAACGTTGCCACTCTCGGCGTCATCGTGATGATGGCGGTGGCCTCGCTCGCCGTCGTGATGTTCTTCCGTGCCAACCCGTCCAGTCAGGAGAACGCGGTGAAGACCACAATCCTGCCGGGGCTGACCTTCATCGCCTTCGTCATCATCATCTATCTGATCGTCATCAATTTCGGCGGCCTGTCCGGTGCTGGCGGGTTCCTCGGCGTGTTCCTGCCGGCGCTGGTGCTGATCGCGGCCGTGGTTGGCCTTGTGCTGGCGAGCGCGTTGAAGAGCCGGGATCCGGTGGCCTTCGCCGAGCTTGGACAGCCTTTGAAGGACTGAGATCAAGAGGGGCGGCGCATGACGCCGCCCCCTTCTTCACCCTAGGGGAGTAGCGGCGTTGAGCTTTGCCGAGAGCATCACCGTTGAGGCGCTGGAAGCCGATCCGTATCCGATCTATGCTGAACTGAGGCGCAACGCGCCGGTCGCTTTCGTGCCGGCGGTCAACCTCTGGTTCGTCACCCGCTGGAAGGATGTCGAAACGGTCGCGAAGTCGCCCGACATCTTCTCCGCGGTTGTCGGGACATCCCCGGTCGAACGCTCCTTCGGCAAGCCGACCATCCTGACCACCGACGGAGACGTCCACAAGGATCTGCGCCAGGGCGTCGACCCGAAATACCGGCCGCGCACCGTCGCTTCCTATGCCGGGGATCTCGTGCGCTCGATCGCCGGAGCCTATCTCGACCGGATCGCCGAGCAGGGTGCGGCGGAACTGATGGCCGAGTATTTCGAGCCGGTGTCGACGCTCAGCCTGGCGCGCTCGCTCGGGCTGGCCGACATCGACATGCCGACCTTGCGGCGCTGGTTCTATGGCCTTGCCCAGGGCGCCATCAATTTCGAGAACGATCCGAAGCGCCAGGAAATCGCCGATGCGATCAGCGCCGAGGTTGGCGCCGCCATCCTGCCGACGCTGGAGAGGCTTGTCCACGCGCCTGACGACTCCGCCCTGTCGCACATACTGCATGACGGCATGCCGCAGGGTGCGACCCGCGCCATCGACTTCGTGATGCCGAGCATCAAGGTCATCCTGCTCGGCGGCATGCAGGAGCCCGGCCATGGCGCCGGCTCCATACTTGCCGGCCTGCTTTCGCATCCCGAGCAGATGCGGCAGGTGCTGGACGATCTGGAAACCTTGGTGCCGAAGGCGGTCGACGAGGGTCTGCGATGGGTCGCGCCGATCGGCACGCAGACGCGCCAGACGACGCGCGCGGTCGAGCTCGGCGGCGTGACCATCCCGGCGGGCGCGCCAGTCGCCGCGCTCGTCTCCTCGGCCAGCCGCGACGAAATCCGGTTCTCCGATCCCGACCGTTTCGACATCCTTCGTGATGAAGGCAACCACGCTGCCTTCGGCTTTGGCCATCACTTCTGTTCGGGTCGGTTTTTTGCGCGCGAGCAGATGTGCCTCGCGGTAAGGCTTCTGCTGGAACGGTTTCCGGATCTGCGGCTGGTGCCAGGCAAGGAACCGGTGTTCCGGGGCTGGGAATTTCGCGCGCCAACCACCCTGCATGTCGCCTTCGGAGCCGGTACCCAATGATCAACCAGAACACCATCGATATGCTGCGCAAGGCCGAGGTCGGCGTGCGAAACCTCTTCATCGATGGTGCGCAGACCGCAGGTGCAAGTGGCGCCACGCTGCCCGTGATCTCGCCGATCGATGGCCGCCCGTTCGCCAGCATCGCCGACGGCAACGCCGTCGATGTCGATCGCGCCGTGGCGTCGGCGCGCAAGGCGTTTGAGAAGGGCTCGTGGTCGCGCGCCGCCCCCGCCTTCCGCAAGAAGATTCTGACGAAGTTAGCCGAGCTGGTCGAAAAGCATGTCGATGAACTGGCGGTGCTTGGCGTCCGCGACAACGGCACCGAGATCGGCATGGCCTACAAGGCCGAGCCGTTATCGGCCGCGGGCACCATCCGCTACTACGCGGAGGCTATCGACAAGGTCTATGGCGAGATCGCGCCGACGGCCGAGAATGTGCTCGGGCTGATCCACAAGGAGCCGCTCGGCGTTGTCAGCGTCATCGTACCCTGGAATTTCCCATTGATGATCGGCGCCTGGAAGATCGCGCCGGCGCTGGCTGCCGGCAATTCCATCGTCGTCAAGCCGCCCGAGGTCGCTTCGCTGACGCTTCTGCGGCTGGCTGAGCTCGCTGCCGAAGCCGGGCTTCCCGCCGGTGTGTTTAACGTCGTTACCGGCCGTGGCGCGGTTGCCGGCGAGGCGCTCGGCCTGCACATGGATGTCGACGCCATAGCCTTCACCGGCTCGGGGCCGGTCGGCCGGCATCTGCTTGAGTATGCGGCGCGTTCCAATCTGAAGCGCGTCTTCCTCGAACTCGGCGGCAAGTCGCCCAACATCGTCTTTGCCGACGCCCCGGACCTGAAACAGGCCGCAATCGTCTCGGCCAACGGCATTTTTCGCAATTCCGGCCAGGTCTGCGTTGCCGGCTCGCGCCTGCTCGTCCAGGCGTCGGTCTACGACCGCTTCATGGACGAGCTCCTCGCAGCGACCACGCGGCTGAAGGTCGGCGATCCGCTCAATCTGACGAGCGACGTCGGTGCGGTATCAAGCGCCGAGCAGCTGGACAAGAATCTCGGCTTCGTCGAACGGGCGACAGCTGAAGGCGCCCGTCTGGTCACCGGCGGCGGACGGATCCTGGCCGAAACCGGCGGCAGCTACATGGCGCCGACGATCTTCGAGAACGTGACGCAAGAGATGCAACTCGCCCGCGAGGAGGTGTTTGGGCCGGTGCTCGGCGTGATGCGCTTCGAGACCGAGGAAGAGGCGGTGCGGCTTGCCAATTCGACGGTCTATGGCCTTGCCTCGGCGGTGTGGACCGCCAACCTCTCCACGGCGCATCGTATGGTGCGCAACATCAATGCCGGCGTCGTCCACGTCAACACCTATGGCGGCGCCGACATCACCGTGCCGCTCGGCGGCGTCAAGCAGTCCGGCTTCGGTCGCGACAAGTCGATGCATGCGCTGGACAAATACACCGATCTCAAAACGGCCTGGATTTCTCTCGGCTGACCGTTTCTCGCTAAGCGCTGCCGAGGATGAAATCGGCACAGCGGTCGGCGATCATGATCACCGGCGCGTTGGTGTTGCCACTGATGAGCCTGGGCATGACCGAGGCATCGCAGATCCGCAGGCGCGGCACGCCGCGGACGCGCAACCGCGGATCGACCACGGCACTGTTGTCATTGCCCATCCGGCAGGTTCCCGATGGGTGGTAGACCGTCTTGGCGTGTTCGAGGATGTGGCCGACGATCGCCTGGTCAGGAAGATCCGCGGCCGCGCCCGGCGAAAGCTCCTCCGCCACCATGGCCTGCAGCGCCGGCTGGCGCAGGATGGTGCGGGCGATCTTCATGCCGGCCAGCAGCAAGGCGAGATCGTCCGGATCGGACAGGAAGCCGGTGGTGAAGCGGATCGGATCGGCCGCATCGCGCGAGCGCAGCCTGACCGTGCCGCGCGACTTCGGCCTGAGCACACAAGGATTGATCTCCATGCCGTGCCGCTCGATCGAGCCGTGTTCGGCGCTCTCGATCATCACCGGCAGGACGTGGAACTGGATATCGGGACGGCCATCGCCATCGGCGTCGAAGAAGCCGCCGCTCTCGACCACATTCGAGGTGAGCAGGCCGGTGCGGAACATGAGGTACTGCAGGCCGTGGCGCAGCGCCCGCAGGCCACGGTCCTCACCAAGCAGCGAGATCGGCTGGCGCGTCAGCGCATAGACGGGAGCCGCGACGTGATCCTGCAGGTCGCGGCCGACCGCGGGCATGTCGCGGATGACGGGAATGCCCAGTGCGGTCAGATGTTCGGCTGGCCCCAGTCCCGACAGCATCATCAGCTTCGGCGTCGCCAGCGCGCCTGATGTGAGGATCACTTCGGCTTCCGCCGTCGCTGTATGGGTCTGTCCGTCCGATGTGGTGTAGGCGAGGCCGCTTGCCGCACCGTTTTCCAATGTCACGCCGGTGACAAGCGCATCGGTGACGACGGTGAGATTGGCATTGCCTGCCAAGGGCTTCAGGAACACCTTTGCCGCCGATTGTCTTTCGCCATTCGCGGTCGTCGTCTGGTAAAAGCCGACGCCTTCCTGCCTGTCCCCGTTGAAGTCGTCATTGAAGGGATAGCCGGCCTGTTGCGCGGCCCTGACATAGGCCAGAGACAGCGGATGGCGATGGCGGGGATCGGAGACGGGCAGCGGTCCGGTGGTGCCGTGGCGATCGCCGGCCAGCCGCTCGTTGCGCTCCAGCCGCCTGAACACCGGCAGCACCTCGTCCCAGCCCCAGCCGGGACAGCCAAGGTCGCGCCAGTCATCATAGTCCTGCGGCTGGCCCCTGACATAGAGCATGGCATTGATCGACGACCCGCCGCCCAGCGTGCGGCCCTGCGGCACCGGTAGCCGGCGGCCGCCGACGCTGGGTTCGGGATCGGATTCGTAGATCCAGCTGCGCGCCGTGCCGATCACCTTGGCGAAGGTGGCGGGCATGTCGATGAAGCGCGAATTGTCGGCCGGCCCGGCTTCGACGATCAACACGCGCTGGCCGGTATTGACCAAGCGGTTGGCCAGCGTGCAGCCGGCCGAGCCGGCGCCGGCGATGATGTAGTCGTACGCAGCGTTCATGGCGTCAGGCGTAGCGCATGATGACGGTCTTGGTCTCGAGATAGCCGTCGATCGCCGCGCGGCCGTGTTCGCGGCCGATGCCGGACTGCTTGAAGCCGCCGAAGGGTGCCGCAGGGTCCAGCGTGTTATGCGAATTGACCCACACCGTGCCGGCCTTGAGGCCGTGGACGGCGGTCATCGCCTTGCCCATGTCGCGGGTCCAGATCGAGGCCGACAGGCCATAGCGCGTGTCGTTGGCGATATGGATCGCCTCGTCGAGATCGGCGACCGGCATCGCCGCCACCACCGGACCGAACACCTCCTCACGCGCGATCTCCATGTCGGGCCTGATATTGTGCAGGATGGTCGGCGCGACATAATGGCCCCTGGCCGGTACCGACCGCGCGCCGCTGACGCGTTCGCCGCCGGCCGCCAGGCTGCGCTCGACAAAGCCCTCGACGCTCCTTCGATGCTTGGCCGAGACCAGTGGGTTGATCTGGGCTTCGGCATCGCGGCCGGCGCCCAGTGTCATGCCATCGGCGATCTCGGCCAGCCGCGCCAGCGTGCGGTCATAGATAGACTTTTCGATCAGCAGCCGCGAGGCCGAGGTGCAGACCTGGCCCTGGTTGAAAAACATGCCGAGCCCGGCGACCAGGGGCTCAATGCCCTCTTCCATGTCGGCAAGCAGGATCATCGGCGATTTCGACCCGAGCTCCAGCGTGAAGCGGGCGACATGGTCGACGGCCGCGTGGCCGACGCGTTTTCCCACTTCCGTCGAACCGGTGAAGGTCAATTTGTCGATGCCGGGATGACGGATCAGCGCCTCGCCGGTGACGCTGCCGCTGCCGGTCACGATGTTGATGACGCCGGGCGGGAAGCCTGACGCCTTGATCAGTTCTGCGAGCCTGAGCAGGCCGAGCGGCGTCTCCTGCGGCGGCTTCAACACCACGGTGCAGCCGCAGGCGAGCGCCGGCGCGATCTTCCACATGCCGATCAGCAACGGGAAATTCCACGGCACGATGGCGCCGACGACGCCGACCGGTTCCATTATGGTCATCGCTTGATGCCTGGCGCCAGGCGGCACCGGAATGGACACCTGGAAGGTCGAGCCCTCGATCTTGGTCGCCCACCCGGCATAATAGCGCAGCCAGTCGACGCTGCCGCCGGCGCTAAGCATGCGGGCGACACCTAGCGACTTGCCGTTCTCGATGCTTTCGATCTCGGCCAAGAGATCGGCATCGGCCTCGATGGCGTCGGCGAGCTTCAGCATCAGGTTCTGGCGGTCGACCGGCCGCATTGAGGCCCACGGGCCTTCAAGGGCTGCACGCGCAGCACGCACCGCCTGGTCGACCAGTTCGGGACCGCTCTCGGGCACATGCGCGACGATCTCGCCGGAGGCGGAATCATCGACAGCGAGGCCATTTCCCGCCAAGCCGTCAACAAAGCGTCCATTGATGAAGGGCCGGTGCGGACGCGCCAGGAAAGCGGCGGCAGCAGTGCTGATCGGCGGCACGGTTCTCTCGTTCACGCCATCCTCCTCGATTGCTGGTGAACACGTTGCATCAGGGTTATGGAGCGTGTCGGCTGGCTTCAAGCGGCTGATGGTGCCAGTGCACGCTCAGTCAAAACAAAGTTCCCGCTTGGACAAGACGCCCCGCAGTCGACTGGCCTAGACCAAAGTCGCATCGAGCAGCGTGTTTTGCGCAGGCTTCCCGGTTGTCAAAGAGGTGTCGACGATTGAGTGCGTTGCTGGGCAATCCGATGGTCACCACTGCTGCGCTGCCACTCGCGCTCGGCACGGTGATGGCGCTGTTGGCAAGGGTCGCACTGCCGGGATCAGTGCTTTCTCTGCTGTGGGCCGCTTTGATTTTGTTCTTCTATTGGGACACGCTCGGGCCGCCTGTGGTGCCGCCGGTCGCCGCCAGCCAGAAGCTGATCTATCTCGCCTCTGGCGGCATCGTCGTGGGCCTGTTGCCCGAACGCCTGTTGAGCGCTGCCGTTGCGGGCAAGCTTGTCGCCGCCGCGCTTGCGGTAGCCTTGCTGTGGCTTGGCTGGCGCCGCCTGGCCGGCGGTTCACTCGACCTGCAGATGGTCGCCGCCCTCATCGCCGGCCTGTTGGCGATCGTCGGCGCCGCGATGCTGCTGTCGGCGCGGTCCTCGCCATCGTCGTCCGCCGAAGCGCCGTTCCTGGTGCCGGCGGCGATGCTCGCTTTTTGCCTGGCCGGCGCCATCATCTCGGTGCTTGGCGCCTCGATCGTCACCGGGCAATTGCTGGGATCGCTTGCCGCGCTCGCCGGCGGCTGGTGTCTTGTCCAGTACATCACAGTGCTGCGCGGAGGCTCCGCCGTTGCCTGGAGCAAGGGCACTGAACTGCTGCTTATCTACGCCGCAGCCACCGTGCAGATCCAGGTCGCGCTGCTGGCGCCGAAGGCTAATCCGGTCGCGCTGGTGCTTTCATCCTTGCCGCTGATCGTGGCCATGCTGATGCCCGGTCCGCTGCGGGGCCTTGTTCCCGGCGTCCGGCCGTTGCGGCCGCCGATTGCCGGTCTGCTGATCGCCACACCGGCGATATTGGCCATCCTGACGGCGATCCTATGGGCGCCGCATGGAGCCGCCCTCGGCTTTTCCTGAGCCAAAGAACGACAACCAACAATGGGGAGAGTTACGTGACGATGAGAAAACTGACGGCCGCGTTGGCCTTTGCCTCGGTGTGCGCATTCGCATCGGCAGCACATGCCGACACCTACGAGATCGACGGCCAGCACGCCTGGATCACCTTCACCATAAAGCACGGCATCTACGGCATCGCGCATGGCCAGTTCGATGCGGTGAAGGGCGCCATCGTGATGGACAAGGCCGATCCATCGAAAAGCAGCGTCAAGGCCGAGATCGATGTCGGCTCGGTGCACACCGCCTATGACCAGCGCGACAGCGATTTGAAAGGCCCCGACTTCTTCAACGCCGCCGAATTCCCGGCGATCTCCTTCGAAAGCACCAAGGTAGAGAAGGTCAGCGACAAGACCGGCAAGGTCACCGGCAATCTCACCATCAGCGGTGTGTCCAAAGAGATCACCCTCGACGTGACGCTGATCAACGAGGCGCCGGCGCCGTGGGATGCGACGCTGACCAAGGCGGCGTTCAGCGCCACAGGCAAGGTCAGTACGGCCGACTTCCCGATGGCCAAGGCCGCGGCCGGCTTCGGCCTTGGACCGGATGTCGACATCGTCATGGATTTGGAAGCGGTGAAAAAGTAATCCGGCGAGAGAGTGCCGCGCGCAAGGTCGCGCGGCACTTCATCGGACAGGGCGCAAAGTGCGCACTCAGTCAAAACAAAGTTCTCGCTCGGACAAGACGCAGATTGGCCGGTGCCGCATTATTCCCAGCGAAGATCGGCACATAGCCGGCGCGCTTACCAATCGGGATGGAACAATGCGATTTTCGGGAAAGACGGCTTTCATTACCGGCGGCGGCACCGGGATCGGCGCGGCGGTGGCCAGGCGCATGGCGGCCGACGGCGCCAAGGTGGTCCTGATGGGCCGGCGGCGCGAGCCGCTGGAAGCTGTGACCAAGGATATTGGCGGTCTGGTGGTGCAGGGCGATGCCGCCGATCCGAAGGCGGTGCGTGCGGCGCTTGCCGAAGTGCATGAAAAAATCGGACCGGTCGACATCCTCGTCGCCAATGCCGGCGGCCATGGTGTCGGCCCGACGATTTCGATGAGCGACGAAACCTGGAGCCTGGCGACGCGCACCAATCTCGACACCGCTTTCGTCTGCGCCCGCGAATGCCTGCCGGACCTGATCGCGCGGAAGGGCAACATCGTCGTCGTTGCCTCGATCGCCGGCCTGTTTGCCGGCCCGGACGCCGCCGGCTACGTCACCATGAAGCATGCCTGCATCGGCTTCGGCAAATCGCTGGCGCGCGACTATGGCCGCAAGGGCGTGCGCACCAACATCATCTGCCCGGGTTGGGTCTCGACCGACATGGCCGACGAACAGATGGCGGTGATCGTCGAGAAGCACGGACTTGGCTCGATCGACGATGCCTACCGGCTGGTGACCAGGGACGTCCCGCTCGGCCGGCCGGCGACACCGGAAGAGGTTTCCAACGTCGTCTGCTTCGTCGCTTCGAGCGAGGCGGCCATGATGAACGGTTCGATCCTGACCGTCGATGGCGGCGCCACCGTCGTCGACCTGCCGACATTAGCTTTTGTCGATTGATTGGGAGAGTGCGATGAACGACCAGAACAGGCCGGCGGACTGGAAGCATTTCGACGATTTCGCCGCCGGCATCGCCACCAACCGGCTGGCGACGACATCAGCGTTGCGCGGCCAGACCTTCAAGATCACGCTCGACACGGGGCGCACAATCGACCTTGCCTTCACGTCGCCCGACACGGTGGCGTGGAGCGAGGGCAGCGAGGCCGGCGCGGACTGGTACGAGGCGCTCGAAGTCGCCGCCAACGTGTTCTTCATCAACATGACTTTCGCCGCCCGGCCGACCGAGGATGAGGCCTACATCGTCAACACCAGCACGCGCCGCGTGCTGTCGGTGCGCGAACGGGTGCGTGAAGCAGGCGAAGCGCCCGGCGAGCCGCGCGTCGCGCAGACCTGGTCGGCCGGCGTGCTCGGGGATCCCAGCAACGCGCCGACCGGTATCAAGCCGGCGCCGACCCGGGACCTGATCGGGCTCACCGCGCACTACACATACAGCCCCAACCACGTCTACGAGCACATCTATCTGAGCTCCGAGCGCTATGCCTGGCAGAACCTCGTCGGCATCCAGCGTGGCCATGGCGACGTCGACCTGGCGACCACCTGGAAGTTTGCCGACAACCAATATGTGTTCGGCTTCCGCGAGTTCATCATCCCGGTCGCCTCGCTGTTCTTCTACAATTGGGACGTCATGCGCTCGACCGGGAAATTCCTCGGCGTGACCATTCTGGGCAAGGTCGAGAACAAGCCGGCCGGCGCTCACATCGAGAAGAAATCCAGAACCGTCTACGACGAAGGCAAGGCGCCGGTCTGACCGCGCGGGAGAACGCGATGAACAAGAACTACGAAGCGATCAAGGCCCATTACGCCGGTTCCGATGCCAAGGACCTATCTGCGATGATGGCGCCAATCACCAGCCGCACCGCCTGGACCGAAATGGCGGGCTTCCCCTATGCCGGCACCTATGTCGGCCCCGACGCCATCATAGCGGGGGTCTTCAAGCGCATCGGCGAGGAGTGGGACGGCTACACGCTGACGCTCGAAAGACTGGTCGACGGCGGCGCCACCATCGTTGGCATCGGCACCTATTCGGGCACCTACAGGAAGACCGGCAAGCAAATGTCGGCGCGCGTCGTCCATGTCTGGGAGATGGACGACGGTAAAGCCGTGAGTTTCGAGCAGTTCACCGATACCAGGCTGGTCGCGGCAGCGACGGTCTGAGGCATGCGGGCGGGCGCCGATGCGTCCGGCCGATGAAACAACCTGGGAGGATGCAATGGGAAACAATCTGAAGGCAATGCTGGCGGGCCTGGTGCTGTCGACCGCACTTGCGGCCGGCGGCACAGGGGTCGCGAATGCCGCCGGCGACGAGATCGTCATCGGCGCTCCGATCTCCTTGACCGGGCCGCTGGCCGGCGACGGCAAGGAGCAGAAATGGGCCTATGAGCAAGCGGTGGCCGACATCAACAAGGCCGGCGGCATCATGCTCAAGTCGGCCGGCAAGAAGCTGCCGGTGCGCCTCGTCGTCGCCGACGACGAAAGCTCGGAAGGCAAGGTCGCCTCGGCGCTGGAAAACCTCATCAAGGTGCAGAAGGTCGACGCGCTGCTATCGACCCATTCCGGGCCGATGAACATCGCCGGTGCCATCGTCGCCGAGAAATACAAGAAGTTCTACATGATCACGACGGCGTTCCCGTTCGAGTGGCAGCCGTTGAAGCTCAAATACTCGGCCCTCTTCTTCTTCCACCCGGGGCCGGGCGCCGAGGTGCCATTCGAGATCTGGAACAAGCTGCCGGCCAATGAGAAGCCGAAGAACCCGGCACTTGTCACCGAGGATTCGCCCGACGGCAAGGGCTTTGGCGGCGCCTTCGAGGCGGCGGCCAAGAAATATGGCTACACTTTCGCGGTCGACGATCCCTGGGCGATCGGGGCCACCGACTATTCGGCGCTGATCACCAAGCTCAAGGCCGCCAATGTCGACGCCATGCTGGTGTTCGGCTCGCCGGCCGACACGGTGACGCTGCTGCGCCAGATGAAGGAGCTCGGCTTCTCCGTGCCTTATCTGCATGGCTGGAAGGGCACCTGGACGGGCGAGTTCCACGAAGCGCTCGGAGCGGATTCGGACTACATCATGACCGACGGTTTCTGGTCGTCGAGCTATCCCTATCGCGGCGCCAAGGAACTCGGCGATCGCTACGAGGCCGAATTCAAGAAGGACTCCGTCACAGTCGGCGCCTTCTACGCTAATGCGCAGGTGCTGGCGCAGGCGATCGAAAAGGCGGGAACCACCGATGCCGCCGCGCTGCATGACGCGGTCTTCAACCAGGAATTCAAGGACACCGTCGTCGGCGATCTCAAATTCGACCAGACCGGCTTTGCGCTGATCCCCAGCGTTGCCACGCAATGGTGGCAAGGCAAGCACCAGCTGATCTTCCCGAATGGCAACTGGACCTACAAGCCGGCGCCGGCCTGGGACAAGCGCTGAGCGGCGAGGGCACGGGCTCCGACGTTGCCGCCTGCCCTTCTCCCCGTCCTACTCGGGGAGAAGGCCGGCAGGGCGATGAGGGCGGCGCTGACCTCGATAGATTGCGCGGATAGCTTCCCCTCGAGAAACGGAAACACACGATGCAGCCTGACGAAACCTTGCTTCGCCTCGAGGCGATCCAGAAGCGGTTCGGCGGGCTTGTCGTGCTCAACAACATCGACATCGCCGTCGGAGCCAATGAGCTGATCGGGCTGATCGGTCCCAACGGCGCCGGCAAGTCGACACTGTTCAACGTAATTACCGCGCTCTACACCCCAACCCAGGGCCGTATCCGCTTCCGTGGCGAGGACATCACCGGCACGGCCCCGCATCGCATCTGCCGGCTCGGCATTGCCCGCACCTTCCAGCTGGTGCGCACGTTCCTGACCATGACGGCCTTCGAGAACATCATGGTAGGTGCCGTCTATGGCTCGGGCGGCCGCGTCAAGCATGCGACGGCAGCCGCCGAGGAGGCACTTGAACTGGTCGGGTTGACCGCCAAGCGCGATGTCCGCACCGCGCATATGACGTTGTCCGACCGGCGGCTGCTGGAGATCGCGCGAGCCGTTGCCTCCAGCCCGGGGCTGCTGTTGCTGGACGAACCGATGGCGGGGCTGAACCCGACCGAGATCCAGCGCACGGTCGATGTCATCCGCCGCGTGCGCACAGACAAGGGGGTCTCGATCCTGTGGGTAGAGCACAAGGTCGATGCCATCATGAAGGTATGCAGCCGGGTGATCGTGCTGGACCATGGCGAGAAGATCGCCGACGGCACGCCGCGCGAGATCGTCGCCAACCGCAAAGTGATAGAGGCCTATCTTGGCGAACCGGCTGCTTGACGTCACCAATCTGGAAGTCGCCTATGGCGACGTCGGAGCGCTGTGGGGCGTGTCGATCCACGTCGACGCCGGCAGCATCGTCGCCATTGTCGGCGCCAACGGCGCGGGCAAGACGACGCTGCTGAAGACCATCTCCGGTCTGCTGAAGCCGAAGCGCGGCGAGATCTTCCTCTCCGGCGCGCCGCTGGCCGGCAAGGCGCCGGAGGAGATCGCGGCGATGGGCATCGCGCATGTACCGGAAGGGCGCGGCCTGTTCCGGCAGATGACCGTGCTGGAAAACCTCGAGCTCGGCGCCTTCCAACCCAAGGTGCGGAAGCGCTTCAAGCAGTCGCTGGAGAAAGCCTACACGCTGTTTCCGCGGCTAAACGAGCGGGCAGGGCAGAAGGCCGGTTCGCTCTCCGGCGGCGAGCAGCAGATGCTGGCGATCGCGCGCGCCACCATGTCGGACCCGTCGCTGCTCATCCTCGATGAGCCGTCGCTGGGGCTCAGCCCGATCGTGGTGCAGCAGATGTTCGCGCTGATCGAGACCTTGCACAAGCAGGGCGTCACCATCCTCCTGGTCGAGCAGAACATCCATCAGGCACTGAAGGTCGCCGACTACGCCTTCGTGCTGAAAACCGGCGAGCTTGCCATGCAAGGCACCGGTGCCGAGCTCATCGCCGATCCCGAAATCCAGAAGGCCTATATGGGCGTGTTGGAGGTGCAATGATGCAGAACATTCCGCCTCCCGAAATCCTGCTGCAGCTGTCGCTCAACGGCGCGCTGGGCGGCGCCATGTACGGCGTTGCGGCGGTGGGCCTCAGCCTCATCTTCGGCACCATGCGGCTGATCTTTCTGGCGCAGGGCGCGATGATCATCCTGTCCGCCTATTTCGTACGGGCGCTGTTCTACGGCGTCGGCATCGACCCTTTCGCGTCGCTTCTGATCGTCGTGCCCGTCGGGCTCGTCGTCGGCTGGCTGGTCTACCAAGGCCTGTTTCGCCGCGCGGCGGCAGCGGAGGACCGCAACATCTCACTCTTGATCGCGGTCGGTCTGATGTTCCTGATCCAGAACCTGATGACGGTTATCTGGGGCGGCAACACCGCGGCCATCGTCACCTCCTACACGGCGAGCGGCATCGAGATTTTGGGCGTGCGCACCTCCTTCACCCGCTCGATGGGCTTCGTGATTGCGCTCGCCGGTACCGGCCTGGTGGTGCTATTCCTGCGCAAGACATTGGTCGGTAAGGCGGTGCGCGCGGCCTCCGAGGACATGAAGGCGGCGATGCTGATGGGCATCAGACCGCACCGCGTCAACGCCATCGCCTTCGCGATCGGCATCGCACTCGCCGGAGCGGCCGGCGTCGCGGTGGCGACGACTTTCCCGTTCAACCCGTTCGCCGGCTTCATCTTCAGCCTCAAGGCGCTGGTGGCGCTGGCGCTGGGCGGGATCGGCAATGTCGCGGGTGCACTTGCCGGCGGCATCATCCTCGGCCTGATCGAAGCCTATGTGCAGTATTTCATCTCGGGCGGCTGGACCAACGCCATCGCCTACGGCGTGTTCCTGGCGGTGCTGATGTTCAAGCCGGAAGGCCTGTTCAGCCGGCCCTACAAGAAGGCTTGAGCGTCATGATGAAGAAAGCCTTGCCGGAACAATTCTGGATTGGGATCGCAATTGCCCTGGTCGCTGCCCTCGCGCTGGCGCCGCTCCTGCCCGGCGCGATCGATTCTTATGCCTTCTCGTTCCTGTTCTTCGTTTTCATCTACGCCACTATGGCGCAAGGCTGGAACCTCGTTGCCGGCTTCGGCGGCCAGATCAGCCTCGGCAACCATGCCTTCTTCGGGCTCGGCGCCTACACCACCGCCATTCTGTGGAGCGGCAATTATCTCTGGGGCACGTTCTATGACGCCTATCCGCGGATCTACTATTTCGACCCGGTGACGATGATGCTGGGTGGGCTGGTCGCGGCCGTCGCCGCCATCATCATCGGCCTGCCGCTGCTGTCAAAGCTGCGCGGCGACTATTTCGCGCTCGGCACGCTCGGCTTCGGCGAGATCATCAAGGTGATGTTCATCAATGGCGGTGATTTCACCGGCGGCGCCTTCGGCGTCGTGGCGCCCGCCGGCACCTTCGATACGCTCTTGCCGCACTATCTGGTCGGGCTCGGCCTGATGGTGGGCACGGCGCTTGCCATCCGCTTGCTGATGCGCTCGCGCTACGGCCTGGCGCTGATCGCCGTGCGCGACGACGAGATGGCGGCTTCGGCCAACGGCATCGACACGCTGAGGGTCAAGGTCGCCGCCTTTGCTGGCAGCGCCTTCATCGCCGGCGTCGCCGGCAGCCTCTACACCTACTACATCTTCCATGTCGGCCCTGACTCCGTCTTCGACCTCGACTGGATGCTTTTGCCGCTGATGATGACGGTGGTCGGCGGCACCGGCACCCTGCTCGGCCCGATCCTCGGCGCCTTCGTCATGTACGCGGTGTTCGACCTGGCGCGCATCGTGGTGCCGGATTACCACCCGGTGATTTCGGGGCTGACCATCATCTTGGCGATGCTGTTCTTGCCGAAGGGGCTGATGCGGAGTTTGCGGGCAGGGCGGACGGCTTGAGGTCTGGGTACAGCCCTGTTGAAGCGTCAGCGCTGCAAGTCGGGAGTGAGAGCCCTCGAAAAATTATGGAAGGTGAGGATACAATGTGCCTCATATGGGCGCAAAACAATTTGCTGTATCTGATAAAGGTACGGCTAACAGCACCTTCCTAATGCACCACCATACGCACTCGCTCCCGCAAATCTCTCGGCGCCACGTCATACTTGCTTCTGAACGCCCGCGAAAAATGTGCGCTCGAATTGAACCCGCAGGCAAACGCGATTTCCGAGATGGAGGCTGAGGCGCGGGCGGGCGACAGCAGCTCCTCCTTGCTGCGCTCCAGCCGCCTATCCCACACGAACCGCTCCAGTGTGGTGCCTTCGCCTTCGAAGGCGCGGTGCAGATAGCGGCGGGAGCAGCCCATGTGGCGGGCTATGTCCTCGGCCGACAGGTTTGAGCGCGCCAGGTTGGCGTCGATATAGGCGACGATGCGTTCGCGCAGCGCTTCCAGCGGCGAGCGGCGGAAGTCCGGCGCCGTCGGCTTTGCCTGGATCAGTCCGTTGACGAGTTGTATCAAGCTTTCTCCGACACGGCGGCAGCCGGCCTCGTCGAGCTTGTGAGCGGTGCCGATCGCCATCTGCATCAGACCGGAAACGATATGGGTGAGGCTGTCGTCGTTGCCGGGCAACGGCACCGGCGCCGAGAGCCGCGCCAGCGTCCCGTCGCCGAAGGTCGAGCGCGGCACCTGCAGGATGAGCTGGTCAACATCCGACAGGTTTTGCAGCGAATAGCTGCGCATTGGATCATAGATGATCGCAGCGCGTGGGCCGAGATCGACCGCGACCTCCTGCTGCTCGAAGCGGCTGTGACCGCTGAGCTGCATCAGGATCTTGATCGCGTCGGGATCGAAGCTGCGCCAGAAGGTACGGTCGCTGACGACCAGATGCGACTTGGCCTTGATCTCGGAAAGCCGGCAGGAGCCGAGATGCACGGAAACGAGCTTCGGCAGCGACGGCGCCTCGCCGCGTGAGAAACGCTGGGTGATCGGGCCGAACAGCATCCGCGACGCAGATAGGAAAGCCTCGCCGTCGGCGACGCTCACGTGGTGGGCGATCATAGTCTCCTCCACATTCTCGTTGTTCCCGTCTTGTCGCGGGATTGTGACGCAGCGGCAGCGCCACGCCATCCTTAACATGATAAGCATCTTTGCCGCAACGGCGGAGGTGCTTCACGCCGCGCCGGACGAAGTCGGCCGGCATCCTGGTGTCCGCGTTACTGAAGGGCCCCATGCCGCTGCCGTGCGGAAAGGCCCGATCTTGCGGTCGAGCCGTTTCAAAGGCCGGTACCCGGTCGCCGTCGGCGAGATAGCCGTGCACGTCGGCGCGATAGCCGGTCCGCTCGGTGGCCAAGCACTGGAAGACACATTCATCAGGGCGTCCATGCCGGCACAGGGAAGGCGTTCCGCCTCGGTCTATTCGACTTCGGACGCGCGAGCACGGCCAGCAGATCGCCGCCGTTCTCCTCGGAGGACCCTTCATAGGTCCTCCGGATCAGATCGAATTGGCGCTCATCTCAGCCCCACTTCATCTCGCCCTTCGCGACCTTCGAGCCGATGTCGAGGGCGACGCCCATGCCGAGGCCTGGGAAGCGGGCCTCCATCGCGCTCTTCAGCGCCGCGGCGTCCGCGGCCTTGGCGAGTTCCTGCTCGAAGGCCAGAAGATAGGTCTTGGTGTATTCGACAGCGGAGATGTCGACCGGCGACTCAGGCGTCATGTGCCCCGGCACGACGACGGTCGGTTTGCGCGCTGCGATCTTGTCGAGATTGGCAATCCAGACCGCGCGTGATTCCCTGGTCGGGGTGTCGGCGGTCCAAACATGAACGCCGGCGAAGACCAGGACGCCGCCAAACACCGCGTTCAGCGAGGGCGCCCAGAGATAGCGGCGATTAGCGAGGCCCTCGGCGGCGACGAACTCCACCGTCTCACCATCCACAGTCAGTGACGGACCGTCAAACGCATCGGGCAGGACGATGTCGGCCAGCGTCTGCGGACCGTTCTCCTTCAGTTGGGGTCCCCATACATCGAGCTTCTTCTTGACCGACGCCTTGATCGCGGCAACCGTGTCCGAGGCGGCGACGACCTTGGCCTCGGGGAATGCCTCACGCACCGGCTTCAGGCCGAAATAGTAGTCCGGGTCCGACTGGCTGACATAGATCGTGGTCAGTTTCTTGCCGCTGGCCTTGATCTCTTCGGCCAGCGCGCGGCCGTCCGGATAGGTGAAGCCGCCGTCGATCAGCAGCGCCTCGGTGGCGCCGGAAAGCAGGACGGGGGCGCGGAAAAAACCGTTTGGGCCGGCCGGGAAATGCTTCCAGGCAAGTCCGGTTCCAGCCGCACGGCCGATATCGGCAGGGGCGAAGACGGCAGCGGCGCTGATGGCAAATGTGGTTTTCATGACTTGTCTCCTCGTAAGCATGTGGGTGTCCTCTCGGATTGGATGGCGCTGAAGAAATCGGGGTGCGCGCGATATTGAGATCGAGTCGGCCGGGTCCAGCCGCCGGATAAATTCAGGAAGCTCAGATAGGGCCGAGTGATCGTGGTGTGGACGATACCGTTCTCGCAGTCCCCGACATGGACCCACGGTCGTCCCGGCAACCTCGGTCCAGACCATGAACACCCCTGGCCGAACTTCCAGCGCCCGGTCGCGGACGGCCTCCGCCTTGGCGAACTTGGCCGCCTCCGGAGGCAAGCGCATGAAGGTGCCTCGGCATCGAACTGCAGATGGAAGGCGAGGTCGCCGAAGCGAGCCTCGTAGACGTGGCCCATTGCGGGAAAAGCCTCGATCGTCACTCTGCTTTTCCTCCTGCGCGGACCCGGTTGCCCGACGCACAGAAGGATGGACCGTTTCGATTGGACGATAAATATCGATGAATTGGATTCAATGTGAGGTATAAGCGCACAATCGGAGCAGGCGAGCATGGAAGCGATCAACCTCAACAGACTGGCGTACTTCGCGGCCGTGGTGGACATGGGCTCGTTCACTCGCGCGGCCGATCGGCTAGGCGTCAACAAGACAGTCGTCAGCCAACAGGTTGCGCGGCTTGAAGCGGAATTGAAGACAAGCCTGCTGCTGCGCACGACGCGCAGGGTCGAGCCGACCGAGGCAGGCCGGCAGCTTCACGCGCGATGCGTGATGATCCTGAGCGAGGCAGAAGAGGCCTTCGCCGAACTTGCCCAGACCAATGCTCAGCCGTTGGGCGTACTGCGGATCACCGCGTCCAACGATTACGGCGCGATCACCGTCGCGCCACTGGCAGCCGAGTTCTGTCGAATCTATCCGGCATGCCGGGTCGATCTCATCCTCTCGGACGCCAGGATGGATCTGGTCGCCAACCAGATCGACCTCTCGATTCGCGTAGGTTGGCTTACCGACTCCAGCCTGCAGGCGCGCCGGATCAGCTCATTCCGGCAATTTCTGGTCGCCGCGCCCGACATAGCCGGAGACTTGTCCCCGAGCGAGCCCGAGGAACTGTCCGGCCTCCCCTTTGTCGCGAATGTCGCGCTGAAGGAGCCGCTGGTGTGGCGGTTTACCCGGGGGGATCATGAACTGCGGACAGTCCGCATGAAGCCCGGCATGACGATCAACAGCACCCCGGCCGTGCTGGAGGCAACCCTAGCGGGCGCCGGTATGTCGATCCTTCCCGATTTTCTTGTCGGCGATCATATGGCGGCTGGCCGGCTGGTGCCGATTCTGCCTGCCTGGACGCTGCCTACCGGCGGCATCCACGCCGTGTATCCGGCCGGCCGGTTCCGCCCGCCCAAGGTTGCACGGTTCGTCGAGATGCTTTCTCAGAACGGCAGGCAGCGGCCTCGAAACCTCTTCCGCAACGGCTGATGTCTGCTCGCGGGCGTCGTCTCGCCACCGTGTACAGCGAAGTCGCCCCGAGTTCCTCTTTCGAGAAAGTCCGTCCAACGCCCTGAGCGTGTTCCGACCAGCCGGTCGAACCGATCGGAAACTGATCTTTGGGCAGCAGAAATCTGACCGCCGGCTATATGAGCCGCTCGCGGCATTGCGCGAGCGTCTTCGCTCTGCGGATATCCGGGCGGAGGGCAGCCGCTCGTTCCGCCCGATTTTGCGAGATTATGGCGCAAGGGCATGCCCGATGCATCCGTCGCGGAGATGCAAGGCTAAGGTTCGCCGGTGAGACGCGCCGTGATCAACCGTGCTGCCTTGATTGCTGCCCTGCCCTGTGTGGCTGCGGTCGCGTCGTCGACGCGTGAGACGGGCGAAGCCACCGCCAAGGTGCCGATCGGCTGGCCGTCAGCGCCGAGGATCGCCGCGGCGATGCTGTGCACGCCTTCCTCATAGCCCTGTGCGCTGCGAGAGTAACCGCGCCTGGCGGCAAGCCGTATCGCCTCCACAACCTTGTCCGGCCGCGTCACCGTATGCCGGGTGAACACCTGCAGCGGCTTTTTGAAATAGGCGCCGACCACATCCGGGCTTGAAGCGGCCAGGAAGGCGACGCCGGACGCTGTGCCGTGCAGCGGCAGCACCTGGCCAACATCGACATTGACGCGGTTGGCCTTGGTGGAAAGCTCAACATGGACGGTCAGCAGCGCCCCGGCGCTGAATTCCGACAGATGCACGGTCTCGCCGGTTTCGAGCGAAAGCTCTCGCGCCACAGGCGCCGCGACGCGGACGAAAGGGAAATGTGCGTCGCGAATGCGGGCCAGCCGCGACAGGCCGGCGCCCAGCCGGTAGCGGCGACTCTTCGGCTCCTGCTCGATCAGCCGGTGGTTGGAAAGCGCTACCAGCAGGCGCCTTGCGGTGGCTTTGTCGAGACCGGCCTTGCGGGCGAGGTCGGAGAGGCCGATCTCCGGTTCACCCACCGTGAACAGCTCCAGCAGCGAAACCGCCTTGCCGACTGTGCTCATTATCGATTCTCCGAGATACTTCGCGTGTGAATTAACTTGACAGCAGCCAACCCGCCTTGCAGTCTATAACATACAAAATGCTGGTTCAAATAGTGAACCAGATTGGAACGCGCGCGCCCCAAAATAATCGCGCGGCAGGGAGAGTTAAGCGCTGTGATGGCTGCCAGCAGAAGCGATTCGCATTCAACGACCATTGGTGAGCTGCTCGACCGCGAGCAGGCGCGCTTCAGTGACACGCATCCGCGCTCAGCGGCGGCCTGGGAAGAGGGCAAGCAGCGTTTCCTCTATGGCGGACCCTCGCACTGGATGCGGCGCTGGGCCGGCGGCTTCCCGGTTTATGCCGCGTCGGCCAGCGGCGCCCATATAAGAGACATCGACGGTCACGACTATGTCGACTTCGCCCTTGGCGACACTGGCGGCATGTGCGGCCACGCGCCGGAGGCGGTGACTTGCGCCGCACTGCGCCAGTTGCAGAACGGCACAACGATGATGCTGCCCACGGAGGACAGCCTGTGGGTTGGCACTGAGCTGCATCGTCGCTTCGGACTGCCCTACTGGACGCTGACCACCTCGGCCACCGACGCCAATCGCGGCGCCATCCGCATCGCCCGCATGATCACCGGCCGCGACAAGGTGCTGGTTTTTTCCGGCTGCTATCACGGCAGCGTCGAGGAAGCGCATGTCGAGATCCGCGACGGCCGTGTCGGCCTGCGCAACATGATCCATCCCAACGGTGTCGACCATTCGGCCGTATCGAGGGTGGTCGAGTTCAACGATGTCGCTGCGCTCGGAACGGCACTCTCGGCTGGCGACGTCGCCTGCGTGCTGACCGAGCCGCTGATGACCAATTTCGGCATGATCCCGGTCGCCGACGGCTTTCATGACGCCCTGCGCGAGATCACCCGCCGCACCGGCACGGTCTTGATCATTGACGAGACGCATACGATCTCCAGCGGACCCGGCGGTTATTCGTCCGAGCATGGGCTGGAGCCGGACATTCTGGTCGCCGGGAAGGCCATCGCCGGCGGCATTCCGGCCGGCATCTTCGGCGTCTCGCAGGCGATCGCCGAGCGGTTGTGGGCCATCGTGCCGATGGTCAATCCGCGCGTGCGCCAGTCGGCGCATCTCGGCATCGGCGGCACGCTGGCCGGCAACGCACTCACCGTAGCCACGATGCGCGCTGTGCTGGAAGAGGTGCTCACGCCCGCCAACTTCGAAATCATGATCGGCAGAGCCTCGCGGCTGGCGGAGATGGCACGTGGCATCATAAACGCCAATAAGTTGCCGTGGCATGTGACGCAGATCGGCGCCCGCGCCGAGATCATGTTCATGCCCGATCCGCCGCGGAACGGCGCCGACGTCATCGCCGGCCGGCGCGGCGATCTCGAGACGCTGCTGCACGCCTTCTACATGAACGAGGGCATATTGGTGACGCCCTTCCACACCATGTTCCTGATGTGTCCGGCGACGACCGAGGCCGATGTCGACCGCCACGCCGAGGTCTTCACCCGTTTCATTGATCTCGTGCGTGGCGCCGGAGTCGTCTGAGCGATGGCGAAACCATTCGATCTCAGCGGCAAGGTGGCGCTGGTGACCGGCGGCGGACGCGGCATCGGTGCTGCGATCGTCACCCGCTTCGCCGAGGCCGGTGCTAGTGTCGTCATCGCCAATCGAACGTTCGATATGGCAAAAGCGCTGGCCGCCGAATTGTCCGCCCGCAAGCTTGATGTGCGTGCGGTTCCGCTTGCTGTGCTCGACCGCGCCAGGCTGCACGCACTGGTCGGCGACATCGTACGTCAGGCGAGCCGGCTCGACATCGTCGTCCACAATGCCGGCGGCTGTCCCTGGGCCTCGATTGAGGATCTTGACGAGGACAAGCTCGATGAAGCGCTGGCGCTTAACCTCAAGCCTTGCTTCTGGCTGGCGCAGGCAGCAGTGCCGGTGATGCGCAAGAACGGCTTCGGCCGCATCCTTGTCACCTCTTCAGTGTCGGCGCGCTTGGCGATGGCCGGCGGCGCGCATTACTCGGCCGCCAAGGCCGGCGTCAACGCCTTCATTCGGGGTGCCGCCTTCGAATTCGCGCGCGACGGCATTACCGTCAACGGTGTCGAGCCGGGCTTCATAGCCAAGCCGGGCAGGGGCACGATGAGCGCGCCGGAAGTTGCCGGGCGCCTCGGCCAACACATCCCCGTTGGCCATCTCGGCGAGGCGGACGACATTGCCTATGCCATGCTCTACCTCGCCTCGGAGCAGGCCAAATACACTACCGGCCAGACGATCGTCGTCGACGGCGGCTCAACGCTGCCGGAAACCGGCTTCGCCGTCGAGCGCCATTGGGGGCTGACATGAGCCGATGCCTCGAAGGCCGCAAGGCGCTGATCACCGGTGCTGCCACCGGAATGGGCCGCGCCACTGCCGAATTGTTCGGCCGGCACGGCGCCGAAGTCATCGCCTTCGGCCTCGGCGGTGAGGGACTGGACGGCGCCGTCAAGGCGAGCGGCGGTGCCGCCGTGCTCGGCGACATCACCAGCGCAGACGATGTCGCACGTGCTATCGACGCCTGCGGCGGGTGTCTTGATATCGTCGTAAACGCCGCCGGAGTGATGATCCTCGACGAGCCGGAGAGCCTGAGCGATGAGACCTGGGCGCGCAGCTTTGCGGTCAATGTGACGGGCGCCATGATGGTCTGCCGCGCCGCACTGCCGCTCATGAAAAAGCGCGGCGGCGCGATCGTCAACATCGCCTCCGTCGGCGCCTTCAACGCCAGCGGCCAAAATGCCGCCTATTCGGCCAGCAAGGCAGCACTCGTCTCCTACACCCGCTCGCTCGCCTTTGCACATGGCCCCGACGGCATCCGCGCCAACGCGTTGGCGCCTGGCTGGGTGCGCACGCCGATGAGCGTCTACGAAATGGAAGTGGCGGCAGCGGCCAACGGCTCGACGCCCGACGAGGAGTTCACCGCGCTCACCGGCCGTATTGCGCTCAGGCGTGTCGCCGAACCGTCTGAGATCGCCAACTGCTGTCTGTTCCTGGCTTCCGATGCCGCCTCCTTCGTCACCGGTGCTGTGCTCGTCGCCGACGGCGGCGGCCGTGCACCAACGCAAAACAGGGCAGTGTGATGCGACCTGACCAGTGAGGCTTGTCACAGGCGAATGGCCAGGATACCGGCGCTCTGATAAGCGGCGCCACTTGTCTCACGCTGCTGCCTCTACCGACATTCAGATAGGGAAGACCGCGTTGATTTGCCCCGCCGCGCTTTTGGCTGCAATTCAGGCAGCCACGATGGCGCCAACGGTCGAACAGGCCAGGACTTGCTTTACACCCGCGTTCATAAACACCCAGAACGCGCGGCGATGGCAGGAATGGTCGATATGGTCGCGCGGATTGCCGTGCGAATACATGCACAACGCGCGTTTCGCTTTGCCTTCCGCGGTAATCGAGGCATCTGAACAGAAAGCATATCCGACAATATTGCCGCGGACTGCCTTCCGGACGCCCACATAGGTGAACAAGTACGCTCCCGTGGTGAACCCGACCCAAAGCGCTTCTCCCACTGGCGAAGAGACTGCACCATCAAGGTCCGGTGTCAAACACCCAGTTTCGAACCGGCTCTCAGACCGCCTGCTGCTGGAGCCGCATGTTCTCGCGGTACAGGCTGATGTGGTCCTTGAAAATACCGCCGACACAATCCTGGAAGGTCGGCAGCGTCGCGATGTCGATGGCGGCGCCCTTGGCAAACCAGGCGATGATCTCGTCGGATTCCGTCATATACTGTCCCGGCGTTAGCTCGACAGTTGGAAAGCCGACCTTGGGCAGGTGCGCGGCGAGCTTCTCTGTGATCTGGCACTTCTCTTTGCTGCCCTGTTCGACCAGCCGGATGTCGACCTGGTCGAGCAGTCTCGCCTCAAGCAGGAACACGCGAACCTTCATGCAGAACGGGCAGCCATGGAGCAGGTAGACGATGGGCTTGAACACGGTATTGGTCATGGCAAATGCCTTTTGCCGGATGCACTGCGGGTTGGCCGTGGGGCGGCTATGCGCGCTCGAATATGCCGCCGCATGACCCCGTTCGGCCGCCGGCGTTGCAAGCGCACCGGCAGGCCGATATTCAGACATGCGGAATGATCAAGCCAAAACAGCGATTTCCGCTGCGAAGTCGCGATAGGAGCGCAGCGGGCGACCCAGCATGCCGGTCAATCGATCAACATCCCCTGCCTCAGGGACCATGCCAACCACAAGGAAGCGCTCGGCCATGAGACGCATGTCGAGCGCCATCCAGCTCGGTGCGTAATTTCGGAGGTTTTGCTCGAACCCAGCGGTATCGTCGCCGCCATAGTGGATCGTCCGCCCAAGAACATTCGACCAGATGGCGGCGACATCGGCACCGGTCAGCGTGTCGGGACCAACGACATTGATCCGCTTGAGAGGAAGCGGCTCGCTTGCCTGCTCACGGCGAACCAGCTCGATGGCTGCGATCTCACCGAGATCGCGCGCGTCGACCATCGCGATGCCTTTGTCACCGATCGGCATCGGATAGACACCGTGACCGAGCACCACGTCCTTCACCGAATAGTCGTTGTTGATGAAGTATGCAGGCCGCAGGATGGTGGCGTTGAAGCCCAGCTGCTCCAGCATGCGTTCGACACTGAACTTACCGGCGAAATGCGGCACGTTCACGTAGATGTCGCTGTGAAGCACGGACAGATAGACGATCCGCTTGATCCCGGCCTCATGGGCCAGATTGAGGGCGATCAGCGCCTGGGTAAACTCGTCGGGCACCACGGCGTTGAGCAAGAACAGGGTGGACACGCCCGAGAAGGCCGTGCGCAGCGCATCGACGTCAAGCAGATCGCCTTCGGCGAGGGCAACGGCGGCTGGTAAATTGGCCTTCGAGGGATCGCGGACGAGCGCGCGCACATTAGCGCCGCGCTTGATGAGCTGATCGACGACATTGCGGCCGACGGTTCCGGTTGCACCGGTGACGAGGATAGTCATGTGGTCACTCCTGCTTTTATCAGATCGTTAGCGCTATTTAGGAGTCCACAAACGCACCGGAAGCTGCCATTTGTAGACACCCTGTCTCACTGGTGGAACACATGGACCTGCTCGCCCTAGCCGACTTCAATCTGGTTGCACGTCATGGTGGATTCGGGCGAGCCGCGCGCGCCACAGGGCGCCCCAAGGCGACGCTCTCGCGGCGCGCCGCAGAACTGGAGAATAGCTTGGGCCTACGCTTGTTCGAGCGCGGGGCGCGTACCCTGAAGCTCACGCAGGAGGGAAAGGACCTGCATGAGCGAACCAGTCGCTTGCTGACGGAAGTGGAGGAGACGGCCGCAGCGATTGCGTCGGGAGACCGGGAACCGCGTGGAAATTTGCGGATCAGTGCACCGTTGCTCTTCTCTCAACTTGCGATGGGTAAGCTGGCGGCAGGCTTCTCGCTCAAATATCCCGACGTTATCCTTGAAGTCACGACCGAAGACCGTGCAGTCGACATGGTCGAAGAAGGGTATGACCTGGCCATTCGCGTCAATCCGCGTTCCGATGAAAGCCTGGTGGGACGGGTCTTCATGCGTGATCGGCTTGTGATCGTGGCGAGCCCGCAAGTGGCGAGACCGCGAGACGGAGACGCCGCTCCCGCTGTCGTGCGGAGCTCGGACAGAGGACTCTCGTTGTGGAATATCAAACCGGACACGGGGCCGACGACGATCGCGTTCACCCCGGTGCTCAGCCTGTCGTCGATCATCATGGTTCGCGATGCGGTCGTCATGGGCGTGGGTGCGGCACGGTTGCCGGTATCGCTCGTGAGTCATGATCTGGCCGCCGGCACGTTGGTGCATTGGGGGGACGTGGATGGTCCCGATACGGCACTGTGGACGCTCTACCCGTCGCGGCGCCTGTTGAATGCCCGCGTTTCCGCCTTTCTCGACCATCTGAGAGGAGCGTTCCCAAAAGGAACTCCCGACGAATTGGCAGCGTTCATTCGGATTTGAAGCCGCCACGGTTACCTTCTGTCGGCCAACGCCATCACCCACGTCGCGGGCCAGCTTGATCCAATAACGCAAGCGACGACCGCCAGAAGGTGGCTGCTGCAGTCCGATGAACTACAGCAGCCGACGCATCAGCCCGCAAGCCGCGGATAGTCCGTGTAGCCGGCCGCGCCACCGCCATAGAAGGTGGATGGATCGGGCTCGTTGACGGGCGCGCCCAACCGCAGACGCTCGACGAAGTCGGGATTGGCCAAAGCCCAACGGCCGATCGAGGTCATGTCTGCCTGGCCCGAGACGATGTCCTGGTCCAGGGCTTCGCGTGTGCGGCCAAGCCGCAGCACCATCAGGGTCGTGGGCCACGCACGGCGGATGTCGGCGAGGAACTCGTCGCCCCCGCCATACATCAGATGGAGATAGGCCAGCTTCAGTGGTGCCAGCGCGGCGACCAGTTCGCGATAGAGCGCAGGACTCTCCGGACCTTCATCAAGCCCGCCCAAAGGCAGGCCTGGCGAAAGGCGGATAGCGGTGCGATCGGCGCCGATCTCATCGGCGACAGCCTGCGCCACTTCGACGGCGAACCGAATGCGGTTAGCGATCGGCCCGCCATAGGCGTCGGTCCGGTGATTGGCGTTCGGCGCAAAGAACTGATGGACGATATAGCCGTTGGCGCCGTGAATCTCGACGCCGTCGGCGCCGGCATCGATAGCCAGCCGCGCGGCCCGCCGGAAGTCCTGCACCGTGGCGGCGACTTCCTCGGTCGTCAGCGCGCGCGGCTCGGGGATGGGCTGCATGCCGCTCGCAGTGAACATCTGCTCACCGGGCGCGACGGCCGATGGGGCGACGGGCTGACGGTGATGCGGCGTGTTGTCCGGGTGCGACATGCGGCCGACATGCATGAGCTGCAGGAAGATCTTCGCGCCTTTTGCGTGAACCGCATCGGTGACCTTGCGCCAGCCGGCGACATGTTCGGGTGCGTGGATCCCCGGCGTCGCGAAATAGCCCTGGCCATCGGCCGAGGGTTGCACACCCTCGGTTATCAGCAGGCCAAGGGAGGCGCGCTGGGCGTAGTATTCAGCGGCGTGCTCGCCCGGTACGCCGTTGAACTCGGCACGGCTGCGAGTCATCGGGGCCAAGGCCAGGCGGTGGGGCAGGTCCATTTGGCCCACGCGGACCGGACTCCAGATAGTCGTCATGATAAACTCCTTGAAAGTTGAAAACTTGGTGATCAGCGGGTGAAATCAGCGACGATCTTGCCGGGTGCGTGGCCGGTGCGATTGCGCTCGATTGCGGAAGCCAAATCATCGAAGCCCACCACGTCGGCGATCGTCGATCGCAGGGCGCCGACGGCGACCTGCTGGGCGATCGCGGTCAGGCGCGCGGTATCAGGTTTGTTCGATAAAAAGACGCCGCGGCGGCCTGGCGGCGTACGTGATGCGAGGTCCGTGGCGGCGATGCTTACGAGAAGGCCATCGGGCGACAGGACTGCCCAGGAGCGGTTCACGACCTCACCACCGACGAGGTCGACGACGAAATCGATGTCGCGCGCAAGCAGCTCGAAGTTCTGCTGCCGATATTCGATCACCTCGTCCGCGCCGAGCGCCCGGACATGTGGCAGGCTATTGGTCGAGGCCGTGGCAAAGACCGTCGCTCTGGCCGCCTTGGCGAACTGGACGGCAAAGCCGCCCACGCCGCCGGCTGCGCCATGGATCAGCACCCGCCGTCCGGAGAGGTCGAAATCCGCCGCCTGAATGACATGCCAGGCTGTCATCGCCGCCACCGGAATGGCCGCCGCCTCCACGTCGGACAGTGATGCCGGCGTCAGGACGAGCTTCTCGGCGTTGATGACCAGATGGTCGGCGTAGGCTCCGACGCCACCGATGGCGGCCATAACCCGATCCCCGGGCTTCACGCCTGTGACGCCGGGGCCGGTCCGAAGCACGACGCCGGCCATTTCGATGCCAAGCGTCGCGGGCAGGGTCAGCTTGAAGCGCTCGCGGAGGTAGCCTTCACGGATTTTCCAGTCGATACCGTTTACCGCGGCGGCCTTGACCGACACCAAGACCTCGCCCGGACCCGGCTCGGGCGCGGATACGCTATCGACTGTCAGCGATTCGGGGCCGCCATAGGCTTGAAGACGTAAGGCTCGGCCGGGGGCAAGCGGTTCGGATGTGGAGGCCCCGCGCTTGAGATCAGCGGATTGGATCATGTAGGTTCTCCTTCTTGGCAGAAGGTATGCGTTCGAAATCCGCGCCATAAGTCATCGAAATAAGACAGTCTGTCTCGCTGGAGAGACACCTAATGGCCTTCCGGCGTCTCCAATTTCGTATTTGTGGCCTTATCCGTACGGTGCTTTTCGGCCAGGCGGAAAAGCGGTCGGCCGACGGCGACCTTGTAGCGGCGCGTGATCGGGCTCGTCGATCATCAGCGCCAGGATCAGATGGGCCATGAGCCAGCTTCGGACGAGCCGCTCATCGCGTGCAGGAAGCTTATGGGTGCCCATGCCGCTCTTGAGCCGCTTGAAGGCGAGTTCTGCCAGTGTCTCGATCGAATACTAACCATAGCCTTCGGCCGGGTCCGCAGAGTGCACAGCCGCCGATCTCCATTGGCCGTCGGGCGCCCGTCCTCAGCCGGCGTGATATTCGAGCATGATGTCGATCAGCGCTCTGACTTTGCGTGGCGGGAAGTCGCCGGGAGGACGCACCACATAAAGCCCTGCCGCGACCACCGTGTGGTCGGCAAGCAGGGGGATGAGCGCACCGGAGGCGATGTGGGGCTCGATCAGGAAATCCGGCAGGGCCGCCACGCCGAGTCCGGCCAGCGCCGCCGAAAGCAGCGCTTCGCCGTTATCCGCCTTGAAACGACCGTGAGGATGGACCGCGATCGTTTTGCCTCCCTCGACGAACCGCCATGCTTCGGTCCCCTGCAACAGGCACTCGTGATCCGCGAGTTGGCCAAGCGTTTGCGGTGCCCCATGCCCGGCGACATAGGCGGGGCTGGCGACAAGCATGCCGGATATGGGCCGAATGCGTCTGGCGATCAGGCTCGAGTCAGGCAGAAATCCCGCCCTGATTCCCGCGTCGAAGCCCTCGGAAATCAGATCCACGAAACGATCGCTGTAGGCTGCATGAACATGCAGCAAGGGATGGCGTCGAGCGAGTTCGGCAAGAACCGGGGCGACAAGCCTCGGCCCGCCAGACAGGGGCGCGGCGATACGCAGCAGCCCGCGCACCGCGCCATCGGGTGCTATTGCATCCTGTGCCGCCTCGAACTCGCCGAGGATGCGAGTGGCGTGGTCGCGGAACGTCGCGCCGGCCTCCGTCAAGGCGGCGCCGCGAGTCGTGCGAGAGAGCAACTGGCTTCCGAGCGTTTCCTCCAGCCGAGCCAGTCGGCGGCTGACGACGGATTTTGCGACGCCCAGCCGCCGCGCGGCAGGCGATATGCCTCGCCCCTCCGCGATCTCCACGAAAGTCCTGACGTCCTCAATCTCCATAGCGTTCCGCTTTCAGCAACAATCAATCGCAAAACCGGAGGCTATCTTAAGCCGACAAGGAACGCCATCCTTTGTGGGTCAGTTCATCCGGCATAGCCGCGCCGGACCAACCCCATGGAGAAATAGATGAGCGTGCAAGACGTGTGGAAATACGAAGAATCTGCGCTGGTGCTGATCGACTACCAGCCGGAAATGTTCAGCCAGATCCGATCCGAAACGCCGGCCAACCTGGTCGAGCTCAACGTGCGGCTACTGATCAGGGCTGCACGGGCTTTCGACATGCCCATTATTCTCTCGACGGTCGGTGCAAACATGGGTGTCAACGGCCCCACGGTTCCGGCGATCCTCGCCGAACTGCCCGGCATCGAGGTGATCGATCGCTCGACAATGAACTCGTGGGAAGATCCGGCCTTTCGCGCCGCGGTCGAGAAGACCGGCCGCAAACGGCTGATCATCGGTGCCCTCTGGACCGAGATCTGTCTTGCTTTCCCGGTCATCGATGCGCTCAAGGACGGCCATGACGTGGCTTTCCCGGTCGACGCCGTCGGCGGTCGGTCGCAGCTTGCCCACAGCACGGCGATCCAGCGGCTCACTCATGCCGGGGCGGTCCCCAGTACGGCCTTGGCTGTCGTTACCGAACTCTTCCGCGACTGGGCGGGGCCGGTGGCCGACAAGGCCCGCACGCTGGTGTACTGGTATTACGAGGAGCTTGCGAAGCTGCAGGGTCCGGCCGCAAAGGCCGCCTGAAGCGCCAGGCCGAGCACGGTTGGAGCGGCGGGGACGCCTCTGACAGGGCCGATTTTTCCCGCCTGTTCTATCGGCAGCACCGGCGAGCCCCGCATAGTCGGCTCTCCCGCCGCCAATCTCCCTATTTTCGAAAAGGACGATCAAAATGAAAACTCAAACCGGCGCCGTTCGCGGCCCCATCAATCGTTGGAGCCTGGCGCTGTGGATCGCACAGGCGCTCCTGGCTCTCCTCTATCTGGCAGCCGGTGGCGCGAAACTGACACAGCCCATCGACGCGCTCGCCGCGAGCATGAGCTTCGTCACCCATGTACCGGAAGCCGTCACACGGCTGATAGGCACTCTCGAAGTGCTGGGCGCTGTCGGTCTCATCCTGCCGGCCGCGACGCGGATCAAGCCTTGGCTGACGCCGCTGGCGGCTGTCGGGCTTTCACTCATACAGGTGGGGGCGATCATCACGCATGCGCTGCTCGGCGAGACGGCCAAGATGCTGCCCATCAACCTGACGCTGCTCGCCTTGTCCTTGTTCATTGCTTGGGCCCGGCTGCGGAAAGCCAAGATCCCGGCTCGCTGAGCATGGCGAGTCACGAAGAGGGTAGGCCGGCCCGCCACTCGCGGATCACGACCCGTTGACGCAGACATCTACCGACATCGAGCCCCTGGAGCTTCAAAATGCAGTTCGGAATCTTCTCTGTCAGCGACGTAACGCGCAACCCGATCACAGGCGTCACGCCGAGCGAGGCGCAGCGGATCGATGCGATCGTCAAGATCGCGAAGCGGGCGGACGAGGTCGGGCTCGATGTCTTCGCCATCGGCGAGCACCACAACCCACCCTTTTTCTCGTCCTCGCCGACGACTCTGCTCGCCCATATCGCCGCGCAGACGCAGCGCATCATCCTCAGCACCGCCGTGACGCTCATCACGACCAACGACCCGGTGAAGATCGCGGAAGACTACGCGATGCTGCAGCATCTCTCGAAGGGGCGGACGGACCTGATGCTCGGCCGCGGGAATACAGTGCCGGTCTATCCCTGGTTTGGGAAGGACATGCGTGACGGTGTCGCACTGGCGCTCGAGAACTACAATCTGCTCCACAAGCTGTGGCGCGAGGACGTTGTCGATTGGCAAGGCAAATTCCGGACCCCGCTGCAAGGCTTCACGTCGATCCCGCGTCCGCTCGACGACGTTCCTCCCTTTGTCTGGCACGGCTCGATCCGCACTCCGGAGATCGCCGAGCAGGCGGCTTTTTACGGGAACGGCTATTTCGCCAACAACATCCTTGCGCCCAACCTGCACTTCCTGCCGCTGGTGAACTTCTACCGCGAGCGGTTCGAGCATTACGGACATGGCACCAAGGAGCAGGCCGTCGTCGGGCTTGGTGGCTATGCCTTCATCGCGAAGCGCTCGCAGGACGCATACGACCGATTCCGGCCCTATTTCGAAGGCAGCCCCATCTACGGAAAGACCTATCGGCTGGAAGAATATTCGCGCGATACGCCGCTCAGTGTTGGCAGCCCGCAGGAGGTCATCGACAGGACGCTGAGCTTCCGGGAAGCCTTCGGCGACTATCAGCGGCAGCTGTGGGTTCTCGACGCCATGGGGCTGCCGCTGGAGATGGCTCTCGAGCAGGTCGAGCTGCTGGGCACTGAGGTGGTGCCCGTGCTCCGCAAGGAGATGGCGGCGCGACGCTCGCCGGGCGCCGCCAGAGCCCCGACGCACCGGAGCCTGGTGGAAGTCAAGTATGGAGACCAGCCGCCGCGCCAGCCGCGTCCGAATGCCAATCGCGGAGACAACCTGACGGATGTCCGGCCGTATCACGATAACGACAAAAGCGAATCGGCCCGCTCTCCGTTGGTCGTGGGGCAGGCCGCCCGGTCCGGCAATGTCGCAAAGCGGTAGGCCCCCGGTGGTGTCTTCAGGGAAAGGATTAGAGAGATGACGAAGACCATCGAGAACAGGGGGAAGCCCATACGGCTCGTCGTGGTGAACGCAGGCGTAAATGATCCCTCCACAACGCGGATGCTGGCCGACCGCATCGCACAGAAGAGCATCGAACGTATCACTGGTACGGGAAAGACCGCCGTCCTTAGCGTCATCGACCTGGCTCCGCTTGCAGTCGATATTGCGCGTGCCGTGGTGGCCGGATTTCCCGAGGCCAAGGTGCAGTCCGTAATCGAAACGCTTGCCGGCGCCGATGCCGTCGTTGCCGCCACGCCAGTCTACAAGGCCGGTGTCAGCGGGCTGTTCAAGTCGTTCATCGATATCCTCGACAACGACTTGCTCATTGCCAAACCGGTGATCCTCGCCGCGACGGCCGGCACCGCCCGCCATGCGATGGTCGCGGACGCGCAGATGCGCCCACTTTTCGCGTTTCTGCGCACTTTTCCCGTGCCGACGTCGATCTTTGCTGCCCCGGAGGATTGGGGGTCGCCGGAGCTCGGCGGTCGCATCGATCGAGCTGCTACCGAGCTCACCCAGTTCCTGTTGAGTGGCACCAGCCGATCCATCGCGGACGCGGCATGGAAAGGCTATCAACACCAGTTCGCAGGCAATGCGGCGCGCGCGGAGCGCAGCGCTGCCGATGTCAATTTCGACACCGATCTGATGAAGCTGGCCGCAGGAGGGACGGCTGTAGAGCGGATGATCGTCAGAGGCTGAGGGAGCTGAATCTCCTTGCCCAATCCTTTGGCCTAGTTACCGCTTGCGGCCGCATCTGCATGCACAGGAAGAAGATCAACGTCTCGACCGTGCTCGCCGGTCAGAGGCTGGGAATCAAGGAGATCGACGACGGCATTTGGCTCGTCAGCTTCATGCATTACGATCTCGGGTATATCGACTTGGAACAGAGGACCTTGCAGACCATCGACAACCCGTTCGGCACGAGGTTGTCACCCATGTCTTAAGTACAATCTGTTACCCATGTCTCCGGGTTGGACAAGGTAGTGATGGTAGCGGGAGAGGGATACCGCCAATACAGTGCGGCCACTGAATTCGTTTGCTAACCCGATTGACCGCTCAAATGCGGATGTTCGCAGGGATATCCGCGAACCTCATTGTTCGCCGCCGCGTCCAGTTAGGCTGGGGAACCTGGACGGCAGTCCAAGTTGATTTGACGCCTTGAAATCATATAAATCTCTGTAGTTATTGGCCTTTTTCACCCAAATTTGTAACACACAGGCCGTCCATGTGGAGCAATTATGGCGCGTTCAAGCTACCTTTTACGGCGTGGGGCGTCCTACTATGCTCGCGCTCGCGAGCGGCGCCGAAGGGGATGAAGCGGCCGGCGAAGCAATGGGTGAAGCCTGGCATCATCGGCCGCGTGAAGCATCTGCGCGGCGAGGAGGATCTGCGGCACGCGTCGTTGCAGGATTTTCGGGAGGATTAATCCCCTTTCTTTTTGCGGCTGCAGAAATCCTTGACCATTTGCCATTTCGTCGGTTCGGACGCAAAGCCCTTATGCCATTGCTCATAGTCCTTCGGGTCCGGGAGCAATTCCTGCACCTCTGGCGCGGAATAGTCAGCCTTGGCAACTTTCGGCAACCGCCAGAAAATGTGATGCCAATATTTCCTGCGAACCCCTTGGCCGTGCTTAGTCAGGGCCTCGGCCAACTCTTTGCAAAAATGAATGCAATCGTGGCAATAGCTTTCAATCGCAAAAAGCATCTGTTTGTATGTCTCATCCGCACCACCTTCGAACGGAATGCCGAGATAGCGGATCAGGATTTCATCGTCTGGCCTCGCAGGCCCTTCGTACCATTTCGCTATCATGTCGTTTCGGGCCGTTGTCGATGTGTTGAGTGCGTCAATCGCAGTACTCACCGCGATCACTAGCGACAGCGTTTTCGTATCGAGCGTGAGTTTTTCAAAGACTATGGTCTCCAACCGATCCATCGGCACTTTCGAGATCGGCAGGGTATGCAAGTCTGCCTGAAACAGAAATTTCTCCGGTTGCTCGGCTTCCTTCGCTGCCTGCCTTTTCTCCATGAACTCAGCGAACTGCTTTTCCATTTCGCGGAACCGGGCAAGCATCGCAACCAAATGCTGCTTCTTCAGCGCCATAAAGCTGTTTCCGATTGAGAAACACAGCGCTTGCGCGGCGTTCACGGCTCTCAACGTAGCCACTACTTCTCGACGCTGATCTCGGCGAAAAATTGCGACCTGCGCCCCCCATGCGCCGGCATATGAGGCTGCTGCACCCGCCACCACCACGGGCACGAAATTGGGGCTGGAAATTAGAGTATGCCAAAGGCTTGTAACCTGGCTCATGGGAACAGCAACTCGTTTAGCATCGTCACTGCTCCCGGATCGGTCTTGTCTTTATTGGCTTTGAGCAATTTCCAATAAAAGTCCGCCACGTCCAAGTCTGTCATGACACCCTCCCACATGGCTATTTACGATGGCGATTTCGATAAGGTCCTCGGTTTCGGCCGGCGTGAAATCAGTGAACTTATTGAGTTGAACAGTTACCGGAACCTCAGATGAGCGTCCACTGCGTTGGACCTGGACCAAGAACTTGCTTCCGAAATTATTCTCGCAAGTTGGGGATAACAGCGTCAGTAACTAGCATCAGGCGATGACAACTTGTATCTTCCGCCGCATGGCTGGATGCACTGCACCAATAAGAGGCCACATACGCGGCGGCGGAGCGGACTGCCCAGTGTGCGGCCCCCGCTATCGCGGCTATAGGTCGTCTTACACCTCGCCCTATATCCCGTCCTACACAGCTTCTTACTCATCGTCGGGAAGCAGTGGAGGCGGTCGGAGTAGCGGTGGCGGGTCTCGTCGTACCGCAAAGCCACGCTGGTCAGGATCTGGCTCGAGCCAGTTCTACACGCCTGAAGAAGTGCGGGCGCTCACCCCTATCCGCGAAACCGTAGAAAGACGAGCGCCGCTACCCGATCTTCGGCACATCTTCTTGTGCCACGCATGGGACGATCGGCAGGGGGCCGCCAAGGATCTGAATGACCTTCTCGTTGGGCAAGGGGTGTCGGTTTGGTTTAGTGAGAATGACATCGGACTTGGTGAGCCATTTCTCCGCGCTATCGACAAGGGGCTGGCGAAGTCGCGGATTGGGATCGTGCTAGTGACTCCCTCTCTGCTGAAGCGCCTTCCGTCTGGGGGCGTCGCAGACAAAGAGCTTTCGGTGCTCCTGCAGCGCGATCAACTTGTTCCCATCATCCATAACACCACCTATGACGCTCTCCGCGAAGTCAGCCCTATGCTCGCCTCGCGGAACGGGCTGGACACAGCAGAAATGCCGATGACAGACGTAGCGGCCAAGCTAGCTGAACTGGTCACCACCTAGCGTCAACGCGCCGGGTGGGCGCACTGGCGCCCGGTGCCAGAGCCTTCGCGAGCATCACTCTAAAACGGCTTGCCTGCGCGCATCATGGCCCGAGCAATCGCCAGTTGAGTTTCAGTCCTGGCGTTCTCCTTCTGGGTCACATTGTCCGCCGCGATCAGCCGCCTCAGGGATCGCAGGACTTCGCCTCGTGTCCAACCCACTTCAAGCATGCAATCGACGATGGCTTGAAAACCGGGTTCCATCGCCTCCTGGCAGTCGATAACGCGGTCTGGATATTCGCCCGTTCGTTTTGGTTTACTGATCATCTCGTCCCCGCCAAATGCCTGTCACCGTGTTCGCAATGCTCGAAACAGAAGCAGTGCGATGGCTGTCTCGGGCTTTGCAAATCCGAACGGCGCACACTTCGTGCATCCCTCGAACTGGTAGACGTGGTTTTCGATCCGCGCGGGTGGGCGCGGGACCGCCGTCATTGCTTCGGCAAGCCGGGCAGGTTCATCACTCATGGCTAAAAGATTCCATAAGCCGCCTTGACGTTCAAGGAAAATGTTCCTTTTCTGTTCTCATGGCGCACGATCCAATCGACACGCTGGGCAAGGCGACCCGGCACAATATGCTCGTCAAGGCGGAATGTAGCTGCGGCAATGTCCGCTACTGCCGTTCGGCCGATCTGACAGCGCGTCTCGCATTGGAGGCGAGCCGGGCTGCAAAGGGCGATATACGACGCTCGCCGTTTTGATTTGCGGTGGCTCTCCGGGCCGAATGAAATCGCGGACTATGAGCTGCCGATCCCCCTCGAAAACTACGACAGAGCCTTCCGCCGAGATTCGTAAACGCGACTCCGAGCGCGCTGAGCACATCCGATTGGCCGGCGGGCCCAAGCCATCCCCCCGAGAGCGCGCTGTCGCATTTGCCCGTGAAAAGGGTGAAGTGCGGACGCGCGACTTGACTGAGATCGGAGTTTCCCCCTGCTATCTGGCCCACAGGCGCGGCGAGGGGCTGCTCATCAAGGTATGCTACGGGACCTATCGCGCCATAGATCGCGAGCCGGCCTCAATGACACGCTGTTCTCGACACTGGCCGAGGCCGGCAGCGCCATCAACTCATGGAAGGAGGATTACAATCCTGTTTCATAACACCCATCTGTCTATGTCGTTGAAGTGAATAGGTTTTGCTGATCTGGATGCGATCCCGTGGGGTATT